>NZ_CP061501.1 GCF_014681765.1 Roseicitreum antarcticum | reverse complement strand
TAGATCGCCGACAGCTGCCAGCCGGACACCGCGGCATAGGCCCCCTGCGTCATCAACATCATGAACTGCAGAATCCTCATGCAGCCTGTCCGCGAGCCGTCCCGCACCTTCATCATGCGTCATTGGCGCCGGATCACCGGACAGTCGCCGCAGCGCGTGGCTGTCGCAGCAGGACAGGTCAAGCGCGACCTCGATCCATTTCCAGCCTTCAACCGCAGTCGTCTCAGTATCAGCCTCAGCCTGGATTTTATCCGTCATCAGCCGATCGAGCAGGGCAGGGTCCTCCAGCCAGCCACCATCATCGCCCTTAAAGAGATGGGACTGTTGCATTAAGTTGTGAAGCTACGAAAGTTAGCATGACAACGGTTCAAGCGGCGCAATTTATTGAGGAAGCAATCGAGTCTAGCACAATATATGGGCCTGTTGACACCTCGAACAGCCGGGGAATTGGTTAATGCAACAGTCCCGTCTCGACAGTTCCGGCCCAAACTTTTGCACCCATCGAAAGACCGTCGAGCGATCAACATCCAGACCGCGCTCCGCCATTAAGTCCGTCACATCTTGGTAGGACAGTGGGTACCGCAGATACATCCGAACTGCACACAGGATGATCTCCGCGGGAAACCGGTGGCGCTTGAACGGCTGTTTGCTAGACATGTAGAAATCCTTTCATCAATAACTTCACGACAAGCTGTCCGTTAATGCAACAGTCCCATATTTAACACATATTTAACACTAGAGAGCAGGGTAGATTTCCAGCTTCAGACGGGACTGTTGACTTGAAGCGCACATAGTTTTACTTCGCTGCGTTGATTTCAGGCAGCCAGGCCAAAGAGGTGCGATGGAGGCTGATGGCATGAGGAGGAGTCTGCCCGAAAACCGCGAAACCGCCCCTCCGGCGGGCCTGAAACGGCTAAAGACACCACCAGAACGGCGACCCCCGACCAAAAAGGCGATCAAACCACCATCGCGGCGCAGCCGAGCGCGTTGATCAGACGTTCCTAAAATGTAAATATTGCATCAATTTTTATTAGGGTATCCTATGAATACTAATTCAGATCATGCATTGAATAACAACATGCGTTCAGGGTTCGCTCTGATCCTGCATTCCGAACACCCAGAAAGCTGCGCGGCCTTCTACAGCTTCATTGGCTTCTCGTTTATGCCTGAGCAACACGGCGACGGCCCACTGCATTTTGCGGCGCAAGACGGGAATTTCCTGCTGGAGATTTATCCGGGCGTCTCGCGTGCCCAAGGTGACGCAATATTCGCTATCGCAGTTGCCGATATTGCTAAATGCGCTGAGCTGGCGGAGGCGACAGGCCACAAAATAAAATCCCCACCGACCATTCAGGGAGGGGTAAAGCGAATGATCTTTTATGATCCGGATGGGCGCAGCGTCATGGTCTATCAAATATAGTACAAGCGTCTGGCGTGCCCCACTGAAGTGGTCCATCAAGAATGTGCCGACCGAAATTTGCGACATGAGGCCGGGACCGGCGCGCCGGCGTTCGATCAGGTGCGACGGTAACGGGGCCTGGAGCCCAATGCTTCTTCGATACCACGGCCTGATCCCTTCAATCGGGACTGTTGACTTGAAGCGCACATAGTTTTACTTCGCTGCGTTGATTTCAGGCAGCCAGGCCAAAGAGCTCGTGGACGAAGCTGATCTCGCCTCGGACGCCTGGCTGCTTTGGTTGTATGCTTGATTGTTCTGATTGCTTCCATCCCCAGCAGTGTCGCCTTAGCACATCGCAAAGATCGGAAGCTCTGGCGGTATCCGAGCAGCCTCTTCAGAGCGGCATGGTCGCTTTCCACACGGTTGTTTAGATACTTGCGGTCGACATGGGTGATATAGTCAAAGTGTGGATCGTAGCGATGGTTGATCTCGCGAATTACCTTTCGGTAGGTGGGGGGGATCAGCGACATTCAGGCATGCCACAGCATGAAAGAAACCTTCGCAGGTGCAGCATCGTGCTCGGCCCTTAGCGGCCCATAACTGCTCCTCAAGCCCAGGCGCATCAATCTCCGAAGCGGTCATTCATGTGCGACGCAGCGACATGCGACACGTTGGGGCGGTTGCCACGACCGGCTGATGCATTACCGACGTGCTCTGGATACTGCGGATTGTATCTTTCCCGCCGCGCCTGCCATGAGGGATAGAAGCAAGCTGAACATTGCGGTCGTAAGCAAGGCAAATTTTACCGCTGCCGCAGTGGAATACGCCAGAGCAAGCGGCTGCGGGATAGTGTGAGAGCTTGCAAGCATCATGAAGGACAGCAGGTTTTCCAACGCATCGAACGCGGCACCGGACACACCCAGAAATGCCGCAGCCAGCCCCAAGTTCCAGCCCCAGACGCCCAACCGATTGATCCGCCCGCCGAACCGAGCCGCCAGCGTTCCAAAGAGCACGGCCACAATCATCACAGCCGCGATGAAGCCGAAGTCGATGAACTGGGTCTGCCAGTAGACCTGCAGGGTCCCGGCCTCGATCATATGGGCGTAGTAGCCCTCGATCAGCCGGGCATCGAAAGCCAGTTGGCCTGTCGCATAGTCGACCGGATGGCCCGACGCCGCATAGCTGGTGTCGAGGCGGCCCTTGACCCATTGGAATCCGCCGAAAGCCAGAGCCGCTGCCGCCAGATGCGTGATCGGCGACAACCGAAAAATTGCTGAAAACACGTGATTCTCCAGTTTGCATTCCATGGAATGTTTATTATATTCTACGGAATGTAAGGCAAGAGGAAATATGCAGCAGCCCCCACTTTCTGCCCGGTTCGGCCAACAGTTGGGTGTGGTCAGCACGCTTTACCGCGGGTTGATCGAGCGTCTCCTTGCTCCACATGATGTGACCTGGGCCCAGTTCACGCTGCTGTTGCACCTCGCACGAAGGGGCGGGCCGAGCCGAATTTCCGAAATCGCGGTCGCAATTGAGTTGACTCAGCCTGCGGTGACCAAAGTGGTCCAGAAATTCGTAAACCAGCGTTTGGTGGAAGTCCGGCGCGACGACGCTGACGCCCGCAACAGGCTGGTCCGGATCACGGCAGAGGGGATGGCCCGCCTGGAGGCGATGCAACGGTCATTCGGGCCGGTGTTCGTCGACCTGCTGCAAGGGTGGGAAGAGCTGGATCTGGAGCGTCTGATCGCCGATCTGACGCGACTGTCCGAAAAGCTGACCGCTCTGAATGACGCAGAGCGCAAGCGGTGAAATGCGAAGTAACTTGCCCCAGATGCACTTCGCGGTGAACCCTAAGCGCATCAGTTATCCCGAGGTCGCCAGCCGCCGCCCGCTTGCTGAAATGTCATGACATAGGTCACAAGGTGCCAGATCTCGTCTTCGGTCAGCACACCGTCCCACGCGGGCATGCCTTCGCCCACACCGAAAGTTATGCGCATCGCCAACACCGACGCAGGTCGGTTCAGGTCGGAAAATGCCGGCATTGATTGCCCCGCAATCACCATACCGCCAGCGGCATGCTCCGAAGGTATCCCGTGGCAGATCGCACAATTCGCTGCGAAAAGTTCAACGCCCCTTGCGACGGCTTCTTTGGTTGCCGCTACCGGGTTTGCCTTTAGCAGAAAGGACGCTCGTCTCACGGTCGCCTCGCCAAAGAACGCGACGCCGATTGCAATGGCAAGGACCACAAACAGGCCCGAAAAACCGCGCGTCCTTCGACTGATGACCATACTCGTTACACCTTCTCGGAAACGCTGGCAGGAACTGTGACCATATTACCATAACATAGCATAAACGGTTCGAACTAAGAATAAAAGGCCGCTGAATGCGGCGATGGCGAGACTCCGCATTTGTTCCGGTGTCAGACTTCTCAAGACTTTCACGACAGGCTGCTTCCCGCCCCGCACGTCGGTGATGCTGCGACCGCGAACGGTCTTTGCGCAGATGCTGTAAACGGCAGCAGGGTCCCGCAAGGTGGACCTTAGAGATGCGCCAAAAACGGTGGTTTTTGGAGCTGCTGTGCAAACGCAGCGAAAGTCAGCAGTGAGCCGATTCTGTGGAAAAACTCCTGTTTGCGAGCGCAGAAATAGCTGTTTCAAGTCCGGCGCAAGCGCCTTTCTGATCAGGCCTTTCGCGATTGCTGCGGTGCGGGAAAAATCTTTGCCAGTTTCCGGAGGTTCTGGGCGGTTGCGGCGAGGAGGAATTCGTCAGATGGGCCGCGTAATCGGAGCCTGCCGAGGCCCAGGATGCGTTTGAGGTGGGCGAAGAGCATCTCGACTTTCTTACGCAGCTTCATTGAGATCACGTATTGGTCGGTCTTCGCAATGTCGCGGGCGATCTGCCGAGCGTCTTCGTGTTCCTCGCGGGTGATCGACCGGAAGTCTATGTTCGGGCAGCACTGTGCCTTCGAGGGGCAGGCTTGGCAGGTATGCTTCAGACACCGGTATTTGGCGACGCCCTTGCCGGTCGGCCCGCGGTTAGGATCGGAATAGTTCCGGCGGAATTGCTTCAGCTCGTGCCCCTCAGGGCAAATGTATTGGTTGTTCTCGGCATCCCACTCGAAGTCTGCGCGGGTCCAGGTCCCGTCGCTGCGCCCAGACTTGTCGAAGACCGGGATGTGCGGCGCGATCTTGCGGTCGACCAGCCAGCCCAGCATCGGCGCCGTGCCATAGGCCGTGTCCGCGATCAGGCGCTCGGGATGGAGGTCGAACCTGGCCTTCACGCGATCGAGCATGGTCTTGGTCGCACCGACCTCAGCCTGCCGGATCGACCGTGTCGCCTCGACATCCACGATGACGCCATGATCTGTATCGATCAGGTAATTGTCGGAATAGCTGAAGAAAGCCGGGCCCTTGCGTGCCGCAGTCCACTGGCTCGCCGGGTCGGAGTGCGAGGTGAACTTGGGCTGGACCTCGCTGGCGGCCCCGAACGCGGCCTCATCCAGTGTGTCGAGATACTCGCGAACGGCCCTCGGTGCATCAGCGGGATCGACCTGCGCCGGGTCCCATTCTTCCTTCGGCGTCGAGTTCTGCTTGTTGGCATCGGCTTCGATCAGACTGGCATCGATAGCCATCCTTTGCCCGCTGACCAAGCCTTCCTCGATGCAGCGCGCGACGGTCGTCTCGAACAGATGCCGCAGAAGTTCGCTGTCGCGGAAGCGCCCGTGCCGGTTCTTCGAGAACGTGGAATGGTCCGGGACCCGGTCGCTCAAGTCCAGCCAACAAAACCACTGGTACGCGAGGTTCAGATGGACCTCTTCACACAGCCGACGCTCGGACCGGATACCAAAGCAATAGCCGACCAAAAGCATGCGGATCAGCAATTCGGGATCTACGGACGGGCGGCCCGTGTGGCTGTAGAAATCCGCAAGGTGGGCGCGGATGCTGCTCAGGTCGACGAACCGGTCGATGGATCGAAGCAGGTGATCCTGGGGGACGTGTTCCTCCAGGGAGAACTCATAGAACATCGCCGGTTGCGCTTCCTGCCGTGGTCCCATCATCGCCAATCCTCCCACCTAATGTCGGAATTGAATCAGCCAGACGCCATCGGATCAAGCACGAGTTTTTCAACGAAATACGCCCTTCTACGACCTCCGACAAGTGTATGGTCTTGCCCGGATGCTATGCAGGCACGCCATTGATCTGGCCCCTCGCACGAAAGAACCCGGCGAGGAGTGCGATGCCACCAAAGCAAGCCACCGCCAGCCCCGGCCCAAAACCCGCCATCATAAATCCAAAGACAGGCGCGCCGGTGGTCTGTCCCACGGCGATGGTCAGGAACCCGACCATCAGCCCGGTCGCAGGGCGGTCCGGCAAGGCGTTGATGCCCCAGATCAGGTAGACTCCCGTCAGCATCACGTAGGCCGCGCCGAAGATGGCACCTGCGATCAGCACGGAAACGGGGCCGAGACCAAAGCCCACCGCTAGGATGCTGGCTGCCATCAGGCTGAGGAAAGCCCAGTGAACACGGTCCAGACCCCATCGGCCCACAAGTGTGCCAGCAAAGGCCCCCGCAAGTCCGCCTGACCCGATGCAGGTCCAGAGGAGACCGGTTCCGGTTGGTCCCCAATCCAGTTGTCTTGAGACGAGCTGGCCGCCGAAGGACCAGACCGCGGTGCTCGCCATCCCCATCAGGAAACACGCAGAGATCAAGCGCATGACCGGCCCGGTCATCGGTGGCAAGCCGCCTGCGCGGTTGGCGCCGGAAGAGGCGGGAAGCGTGACCACAGTCACAATCGACAGCATGAAAGCGATGGCGGCGAAGGTTCCGAAGGCCAGCCGCCATTGCCCGGTCATGGCGAAGGCAATCGGCCCCGACAGCGCCACGCCCGCGCTCACTCCGGCATTGATCACGGTGTTCGTCAGGTTTTGGTGGTCCGCACGCACCGCAGCCGCCACTGCCGCAGCCATGGGGGGAGAAGCGAGGC
Organism: Roseicitreum antarcticum; assembly: GCF_014681765.1. GTDB lineage: Bacteria > Pseudomonadota > Alphaproteobacteria > Rhodobacterales > Rhodobacteraceae > Roseicitreum > Roseicitreum antarcticum. The sequence goes on along the minus strand of NZ_CP061501.1, from coordinate 97,344 downwards.
CCGTGCTCGATCCTGCGACCACCACAGCGATGGCAAGGAATAGCGGCGATGGTGCTAGGGCGATCCCCGCCATGCCGATGGCCGCGACGAGGGCCGCCCCGGCGGCGGCGGCGCGCGCGCCGATCCGCTCGGTTAGGACGGCCGAGGCGACGATGGCGACGCAATATCCCGCGAAGGAACCGCCCGAGATCACGCCGCTTAGCGACGCACCGAGGCTTAACTCGCCGTCTATTTGCGGCAGGAAGAGGCCGAAGGCAAAGCGGGCAAAGCCGTAGCAAACCGCGATAAGGGCGAAGCCGACAATCCCGATACGAAGGGCCGGGCTCACGGTCGTGCCCTGAACATCAGGACGGACGCCGCCGCCCGTGCGGCGGACACCGCATCGGCCCCGCGATAGACCGCAGCTTGGGTCGCACCCTCGAAAAGGACCAGAACCTGCTCGGCCAGCGCGGGATTCTCATGTCCCAGATCCGCCGCTACGACCTCGCCCACCCGATGATGAAAGCCCGCTTTATGCGCGGCAACCGCCGCGGCGATCTCGGGCGTGTCGCCACCAGTCTCCGCCTGTGACCGCAAGAACAGACAGCCGCGCGTGCCCTCGACCCGGACCCAATCCTCGAGCGCGGCAAAGAACGCGTCGACGGTCCGCACTTCAAGCCGGGCCATGAAACGCCGGTCTCGTTCCTTCAGAACGCGCGCCATGAGTTGCGACTTGCTCCCCGCGTGCTTGTAGAGCGTCCGGCTCGACATCCCCGCCGCTTCGGTCAGTCGGTCCATGCCGGTGGCCATGTAGCCGTGACGGTCAAAGAGCCGCTCGGCGGCGGCGGTGAGCCTGGTGATCATGTCCATGGTATGCATCCTTCGGTGTCGATTAACACCAATGTAAAACGTTCGTTTTACATTGCAACCCAATAGACAGCGAATGTCCGTTTGGTCCGCATAGCTGACACTCGACAGGCGTTCCAAAACCCTCCTTTTTGGCACGGCTTGAAAACGGTACATTTTCCGCCGCCACAAACTCCGTTCAAAACCTGAGCAGTTGTTGCACGTTTCTGACAGCAGGTGTCCGCAAGGGGATCGCTCACTGGACGGTCAGTCATCATGACCGGCGCTCAACGTTCTATGGAAAAACGGTGTCTCACTTAGCTAGTCCGATAATAGTATCAATGAGGGGGCCTTTTGCGTTACACGGACGCTGAGGCTGGAGATCGTTCCGGCGTTTTTCAGCTCGGGGGGAACATCTTATGACTGAAACCCGTATCGGATATGCCCGCTGTTCGACCGACAAGCAGGACCTTGCGGCACAACGCGCCGCCCTCCTCGCCCTCAATGTGGCGGAGGATCGTATTTACACCGACCACGGCCTGACCGGCACAAACCGGGAGCGGCCGGGTCTTGCGCAGGCCATGGCGGCGGTGCGCGAAGGTGACACGCTGGTTGTCCCGAAGCTCGACCGGTTGGCACGATCCGTCCCCGATGCCCGCGCCATCGCAGACGAGTTGGCGCAGCGCGGTGTCAAACTCGCTCTTGGGGCCAGTGTTCATGATCCGACCGATCCGATGGGAAAGATGTTTTTCAACATCCTTGCCACCTTCGCAGAGTTTGAGGCGGACCTGATCCGGATGCGCACGAAAGAGGGTATGGCTATCGCTCGTGCCAAGGGAAAGCTGAAGGGCAAGAAGCCCAAGCTGTCGGATCGCCGCCAGGCAGAGCTACGCCGTATGTATGACACCGGCGATTACTCGATCAGCGACTTAGCAGAACTGTTCGATGTTTCCCGGCCAACGGTCTATCGCGTCCTGCAGCGAACACCGAGCGCGGAAGCACCTTCAGCTGCGGTATAGCCGCCACTCGCTGCACGGCGAATGAACTGACCCAACGCGGGACAAAACGAGCTTTCGCTGCGATTATTCCAACGACCGCTCTTGAGATTTACATCACCAAAAAGATCAGCCTTCTTAGCTAACGTGATGCAATAACGATCGCAGCGCCCCCAAGCGACGTTGCACCAACGCGATTTGCGATTTTGATTGCGCGTGGGGTTTTCAACATCTTTCGAGCATGGTGGGCAAGCGCGACCCACGCGATATCAATGCCAGCCAGAACAATGACGGTAACAGATGCCACGACGGCCCAGAGTGACATTGATGCGTTAGATAGATCTATGAGTGTCGGTAGAAGGGCGAGGTAGAAAACCATGATCTTTGGATTTCCTAACGTAAGAGCCATTCCTGCTGCAAACATGGACCAACCTGAGCGCCCTTCTGGAAGCGTTTCTTCTTCGGTTGTGACAGGTTCATGCCACATCTTCCACGCAAGGTACGCCAGATAGGCGACCCCGCAGTATTTTAGCATCAAGAAAGCGATATGAAATGTCTCCGCCAACGCGGACAGACCGGCCACTGCAACGGTCAACCAGATAACTTCACCAAGCCACATTGCAGCAACGAAAGGTGCAATGTCACGCCAACCATTTGAGATGACACGTGAGACCAGCGCAGCAATACTGGGTCCGGGTGTGCCAGCATTGATTAGAAGCGCAAACGCAAAAAGAAAAAGGGCAACAGGTTCCATATCGAGAGATATGGGCAAAAGTTGGTGACGCTTGATCAGGCGGCATTATGAAGTTGGCGGATTCCGTCGCGGAACTCAATCCCTTGGATGATCTCGGGCAGGCGGTTTTGGCCATCGAGTTTGCGCCATTTCTTGTGCGCTGACATCATCAGCTTGAAGGCCATGGCCAGGCCAGTCTTACGACTGAGGCATCCCTTGGTGCGTTTGGTTCGGTGGCGCACGGTGGCAAAGGTGCTTTCGATCGGGTTGGACGTCCGGATGTGCTTCCAGTGTTCCGCCGGGTAGTCGTAGAAGGTCAGCAGCGCGTCCCGGTCCTTGACCAATTTGGCGACCGCCTTGTCCCATTTCACGCCATAGGTTGCGACGAAGAAGTCGAAAGCGGCGTTCGCCTTGGCTTTTGTCTCAGCCTGCCAGATGTCGTGCAGATGGCCTTTGGCCTTGGCCTGGATGGATTTCGGCATCGCATTCAGCACATTCATGGTCTTGTGAACCCAGCACCTTTGTTCACGCGTCGTAGCAAAGACCTCGCGCAGCGCCGACCAAAACCCCAGGGCACCGTCGCCGACGGCAAGTTTGGGATCCTGTTTCAGTCCTCGCCGCTTGAGATCGAGCAGCACCTCGCGCCAGCTTTGCGTGCTTTCACGGAATCCATCAGTCATGGCCAGCAGTTCCTTGCGACCGTATTCATCGGCGCCTACGATCACCAGAACGCACTGTTTTTCCTCAGCCATTCGCGGTTTGAAATAAACGCCATCCGCCCAGATGTAGAGAAATCGCCGCGAGCCAAGATCGCGCTTCTGCCACGCCTCATAGTCCTGCCACCAATCGGCCTTCAGCCGCGAGACGGTCTTTGCGGACAGGCCTTTTGGCATTCGGACCCAACAACGCCTCCAGCGCCTCGGTGAAATCACCCGTGGATACGCCCTTGAGGTAAAGCCACGGCAACAGCTCCTCAATGGACTTCGCCTTGCGCAGATACCGCGGCAAGATGCTGGGCGTAAAGGTGACCTTGTCCTCGCCAGCGCTCCGATCCCGCACGCGCGGCACTTTCACGGCCACCGGACTGGTCTTGCCCCGTTTCAGTTCCGGTCTCTTTCGAGCAATATTTGCTATGAAGGAGATATCGAATGGCAAAGAAATACACAGACGAGTTCCGGCGTGATGCAGTGCGGATGGCGACGACCAGCGGCTTGACGCGCCCACAGCTTTCGTCGGATTTGGGGGTTGGCGTCTCGACGCTGAACAAATGGGTTCAGCAACATCAGCACGAGGATTTGATGTCTGGTCCGCATGAAGACGTTGAGAAGGAGAACACCCGTCTTCGCAAAGAAGTCCGACTTCTGCGCGAGGAGAGGGAAGTGTTAAAAAAGGCGGCAATCTTCTTTGCGGGCCAAAGTCGGTGAGGTTTGCCTTCATCGATGCCTGGAAAGAAGATTGGCCGGTCGCGTTTCTCTGCCGTATTATGCAGGTTACATCTCGTGGGTTTCGTGCGTGGCGAGTCCGCCCAATGAGCCAACGGCAGCGAGATGATATGGTTCTTCTCGCCCATATTCGCGAGCAGCATCGGCTTAGCCTGCAAAGCTACGGGCGACCAAGGATGACTGAAGAACTACAAGAACTGGGGTTGAGCGTGGGTCACAGGCGTGTGGGCCGTTTGATGCGCGAGAACGACATCAAGGTCATCAGGACCCAGAAATACAAGGCCACAACGGATAGCGATCACACGTTCAATATCGCGCCCAACCTGCTGGATCAGGACTTCACTGCGGATGGACCGAACCAGAAATGGGCTGGTGACATAAGCTACATCTGGACGAGCGAAGGCTGGCTATACCTGGCCGTCATCCTCGACCTCTACTCTCGCCGCGTCATTGGCTGGGCTGTCAGCAATCGCATGAAGCGGGACCTGGCGATCCGAGCGCTGGACATGGCTGTGGCGCTACGGCAACCGCCTGAAGGCTGCATTCACCATACGGATCGTGGGGCGCAATATTGTTCCAATGAATATCAGCGGCGTCTGTCAAAGCACGGCTTCAAAGTCTCGATGAGCGGCAAGGGTAATTGTTACGACAATTCGATGGTTGAGACGTTCTTCAAATCCATCAAGGCTGAGCTGATTTGGCGCAACCGTTGGGACACACGCCGTCAGGCAGAAGGCGCGATCTTCCAGTATATCAACGGGTTCTATAATCCACGGCGTAGGCATTCATCGTTGGGCGGTAAAAGCTCCTTGGCATTCGAGCGAAAGGCCGCATAAATGCGTTGAGAGACCGGAACGTAAGCGTGACAAGACCAGTCCCTCGTGCGACCGCAAGAGTGGCCAAGGGAAAGCGCTCGATCGGCGCGAAGGTCGACACGGTGGTCCAACCGAGATGGATGAACGTCCCGCCATGTCCGCAGATCACATGCGCGTCCGGCAATGTCGCCGCCTGCCTGAGATAGCCGAGATCGCGCAACACAGTCTCGCGTTCGAGCCGCCGCGCCAGCTCGGTCTTGCCGGTTCGGCGCAATTCCTTGTGCCGCCACCAGGAGGCAGCGGTCGCGCGCAACACGCGCAAGACACCTGTTTGCATGGGAATGCCCTTCGTCAAGAAAGACAGACCGGAATCCGGCCCGGACCCATTTGAGGGACCCCAAAGGCCCTCATCCGTCAGTCACAAAACCCGAAGGACACTTTCACTCTTTAGGGGTCTGATGCCGGAGAGTGTTAAATGCGAAGCTCATGAGAACGTAGGATCCTGCACTTTCCGGCATCAAACCCCAATGAGGAACAGGATCAGGCCCGGACACCCTCTTTCGGGCACCCTCAGGCCTGACCCTCCCCGGCCCTCCTCTTCCTCTCGAACCCCATGTTCTCCGCAGGCGGCTTGCTTTTGTTCCTGTTATGTTCTATCCTGAGAGCCAAGCTACGAAGGGAGACCCCCGATGGAAAGCACCACTTATGCCCTGCCCGCGACGCCAAAGCAGATCGCCTATGCGCGCGCGCTGTCACTGCGCAATCAGACGCTTCTGCCGTGGGAGGTTCAGCAAGATCGGCGCTCCTTGAGCGCCTGGATCGACGCACAGGCCAAGCTGAACCCGGGCTCGCAGGACAGCCGCCCGACATCAAAGCAGGTCGCCTTTGCCGAGCGTCTCGCCCGCATCAAACGCCGCGCCGTGCCGGATGAGTGTTTCCGCGACAAGGGGCTGATGTCGAAGTGGATCGACGGGAACAAGTGAAGCTGGGCAGACCCTGCGGTGATCGAGACTACTTCAGGCGATCGACAACGGATGCCCCGCCCGACCTGGCAAGCGCGATCAGGCTGGATTGGATCTTGGATGTGAAGACTGAACTGAACGTGCCGATGGGCGTGCGGTCCTCCCAGACATAGGACCGTTCCAAAATATCGGTGTTGATCTCGTCCAGCATGACCCATTTGCGGACATGGGTTTCTAACCCCACGCGCTGCGACTCGATCTGTGGCACCTCGATAAATTTGCGCGAGGGCAAGGGCGGCTGCGTCGTGATCGGCAGGATGAACACCACGGTTTCGTTATCGGACTTGGCGACAGTGACGGCGATACAGACAGGCCGCATCTTGCGGCCCTCAGTCTCGCCCGCCATCTGTTCGCGTTTCCACAGGAACGGATAGCGGAAAACCTCTCCAGCACTCGGCTTAGTCATCCGCCTTCGTCAAGTCCCGCTCGAGCCCTTCTATCATCAGCGCCTTGAGATCCTCTGGCATCTCGTCGATCATGTAAGCCTGCTGCGTGGCCCCCCGCGCGAGCTGCTGATACTGGTGCATGCTCATCAGCACGAATTTCGGCTTGCGATGCTTGGTGATCGCGATCGGCGACCGAATGGCCGCGTCAAACAGGTCACTTGTGTGCCGCGTCAGGTCGGCCGCCTTGAACTCTGGAAGCTCTTGCATGATCTGGGTCTCCATTTGTGCAGAATATACATACATTCTGGATATTCTGCAAGAGATGGGTTGAGCCCTTCCATGTGTCATCCGAACCGCCGCCCCCCTGCGGTGAAGGTGTATTCATTGGCGGTGATGCCGTCCTCAACGGACTCATCCGATGTGAGGTGGTCGTAGCCGCGATAGACTGCAAGCGCGCCGTAGCGGTCGAGTGTGATGAACGCCCCTGCCCGCCCGATCTCTGTCCGATCGAAGATCAACGGCTGGGTTTCGAACTTTTCCATCTCCGCTTCTAACACGCCAAGCCGCGTGTCGATCTCGTCGGGGATTTCTTCCTGTCCTGCGTATTCCTCTTCCAGCGCCCGATACTCGGCGAGCAGTTTCGTATGAGCCGCACCTTCGTCATCCGTCATCTCCCTGGAAGAGGTCATGCAGCATCGTGCCGCCAGCCGCTTCATAAGCATCAATACCCACAAAGACCGCGCGCCGGTCGGACACCCGGACCGAGGTCTCGGTCAGAATGCGCCGGATCTGGAATGGCTCCTTGTTCCAGGATGTGCTGATCACATCCTAGACCTGAACCTGGCACGCGTGATCGGGGTTCACGGTGAAGGCCATGAGCTGCTCCAGCGTGATGCCATCTTCCGCATAGACAGCAATCAGGGCAGGGGCGACGGAGGCAAGTTTCAGGCGCTGCTTCACGATCTGCGGCGTGATGAAGAAGGCGGCAGCAATCTCAGTATCGCTCTGACCCTTGTCGCGCAGTGACACAAACGCGCGGAACTGATCAAGCGGGTGCAAGGCGATGCGCTGCGTGCTTTCTGCAAGTGAATCGTCCTTGGCGAGGATCGCGGACCCCGCATCCCGCACGATGCAATGAATGCGCGCGGTCTTCGCCAAACGCTTCTGCTTCACCAGCAGTGACAATGCTTCGAAGCGCCGACCACCGGCAGGGATTTCAAATTTGCCAGTCTCAGTGCCGTCATCGTCCAGCACCGGCCGCACGCTCAGGCTCTGCAGTAAGCCACGGCGTGCGATGTCTTCGGCCAACTCATCAACGGACACGCCAGCCTTGATGCGCCGTACATTGGACTGGCTCAGCACAAGCTTGTCGAAAGGGATATCCTGGGAAGGCGATAGGGTGATTTTCTGGATAGCTTTCGGCATCAGATTTTCTCCACGACGGGCCTCGGAAGCCACTCTCCCGATCTCACTTCCCGTCACCCTCAAACCCCAAACCTTTCACTCTCAAGCTGGTGGTGAGCAAACATGGCTGAGTGCGTAAAACTAAGTCAAAGAGTTCACAGCTGTGAACATTTCGTTCTACGGCTCCTATTTGGTGAAAGTTCACAGCTGTGAACATCAGGCCGCACTCCTCCTCCCGATCAGCGCCATGACCATAGGCCCGCAGGAAAACTCACCAGCTGCTGCTTTGGCTGTGAGCGCACGCAGGTAACCACCGGGTGATCTGATGTCAGCAAATCGCTGCAGCATTGCTACAACTACGATGGATGCTTGTTCAGGCCCCATGCAACGCTGTGCCTCTTCCCAGGCTGATGCGCTGATCCCCATTGCCGGGCGGACATGGCAGGCGGCGTCATAGAGTTGATGCCAATGCCGGATCGGACCGTCATAGAAGGTCGCGAGAGATGGACAGCTTGCGATAACGAGATGAAGTGGGATCTTTGGTGCACGTCTGGTGTCTGGCTCTTCAATGCTTTCCTCTGGCGCTGGACTTTCGTCTTCTTGTGCGACGTTAGCCGTCTTGGCTGTTCCCAAGCCAGGTTCAAGATCCATAGATTCTTCATTTGAATTATGATGGTGACGCTCAAAACGGGCATCATTGGTGACCATTTCTTCTGTTTCAGGACCATCAATGACGTTCCGTGCCTGGTCAAGCAGCGCTTCTAGTTGGCGTCGGAACTGCGTTAAATCCTCCAGCGGCAGCTTGCGGCGGAGAGCGCGGGCCGTCAAAACGGCCGTATCTCGCAGTTGATCCCAAAGGCCCAAGCCAGGCTGTATTTCTTCACCGAACTCGGCCAGGGCAGCGATGTCGCGCCGCATGAGGCTAACGACCTCACGCAAGCGCCTGACACGGTTCTCTGCCTCGCGCACAGCCTCTGCTGCCCGTGCGATCTCCTCAGAACGACGGTAGAGCAGAGTAAGGTCGAAACCGAAGGCCACGCGCTCTTCGCCGTGTTTGCGGACATAGCGCTTCCCGTTCGGGCTGTCGCGGCGGACGAGCAGGCCCGCATCGACCAACCGGGCGAGGTGGCGCCGCATCGTTGAACAGGCCATGCCATTCAGGCGCTCACAGATCGCTTTATTGGACGGGAATACGACCATCTCTGCGTTCCCGCCGAGCGCGTCATGGGGAAAGAAGCTCAGAAGGCCCTGAAGGACTGTCAGATCGCGCTCTGTGACGCCGAAGGCTGCCTGAGACTTGGAAAGCTCTCGCAGAAGCTCCCATTTGTTGACCGTCTTACCCGAGACGGGCGTGTCGGGTTCTTCGATCACTCTCAAATGGGCATGCGAGATAGGCCGCATAAACGGCGAAAGTGGTGTGTATTCCATGAATTATTTCACGAAGGCATAAAAAACCGTTCCGCGAATCACATAAGACTTGCGGTTTTTGCGCTGGCCCATTACCTTGAAAATGCTAAGATCAACGTCTGGGTCTCGTGGAGCGCAAGCTTTGCGGGACCTTTTCTCTAGCCTGTTCCGTGCCTCCTTTTCATTGATGCTTTTCCTCTCTTCACGTCTCGCGCTTCCAGCGCGCGTGAAGTTCTTGAAGGACGTCCTGTGCCTGGCTTTCTAGCCAGTCGGCAAAGGCACCGTCCACATCCGTTAGGTCCAGACGGACCCCTCTGGCTGACTTCTTGATCGTGCCGGCACGGGCACCGTCGATCACAAGCTCAGTCTCTTTTGGCCGTGGTTTTAAACCACTGGCTGGACTGGCCTTCTTCTTGAGATGACGCGATACCGCCTCGAAAGCCGCTACCGAAGGATCAGGGCGAAGTTCGTCATCCTCGTCGGATTCCTCTCCAGATGGCGCCCTGTTACGAGCTTCAAGAGCGACCTCACAGAGGTGTCTTTGATCAAAATGTCCCTGCGCGAGCTCCTTAGCGAGAGCCTCCCAACGCGGGCGACCAATACCATATGCGGGCCCAATTGCTTGGGTCATTTCGGAACCGATTGCCTTGGCGACCGAGATTGCCATCGACACTGCCGAACGTGTCACATTCAAGACTTCGGCGATCTGCGCTTGCGTACCAAAGCTGCTGTCGAGCATTTCACGTGCGAAGAGGGCCCGCTCGATGTAGCTGAGGTCGCGCCGCGCCGTGTTTTCCGACACTTGCGCACGCAGAGCGGCGCTGTCGTCAAGGTTCGCGATGAGCGCCCTGACCTTGCTAACCTTGTCTGATCTGCGGATGGCCTCCAACCTCCTGCGTCCATAGACAAGGAGGTAACGGTTGATCTCAGTTGGATGGCGCCGGACCAGTATTGGAACGGTCTGTCCGTTCTGTTCGATCGAGGTACGCAGATCGTGTATATCTGCTGGATCCAGCCTGTCTGCAAAACGTCCGTCTTCGATCTCGGCCGGGTCAAGCTCCCAGACATTATGGGCATCGACAGCATCTCGGGCAGAACGCAGAGCTCGATTACTGGACATCATACTGCCCGAGGCCGCAGGCGTTCCAGCGGTTGCGAGACCGTCCAGCATGGACATTCGCTTCTTCTTACTGTCCGTCATCAACGCCCCCAAGTCTTTTGAATGAGTTGCGAGATTTCATCGTTCACTGCGTTCAGGCTTTCGATGGCCCGATCATATGTTGTCCGCGTAAAGGCGCTGCGCTCGACTTCGTAAAGCGTCTGCTTGGTTAGCCCTGCATCGGAGACCGCCGTAGATTTCAGCATAGGCGCATTCAACACCTTGTCGCCGTACATTGTGCGCAGAAAGGCAACGATGCGGTTCTGAGGTGCGTCTGTTGGCTCGTAGCGGGTCAAAAGATACCGCATCCAGTCGTGGGACATATCGGCGCCGCTGTCGGCAATTACGTCAATCAGGTCGGCCGTCATTCGCAGGAACTGGCTCATCGACATAACGTCAAGCATTTCGGGATGGATCGTGACCAACACACCGGTCGCTGCCGAAAGGGCCGACATAGTCAGAAAGCCGAGTTGCGGTGGACAGTCAATGACGACAACGTCGTAGTCGTCATTGACCTGAGCCAAGGCTTCTTTCACACGAAAGAAAAAGAGGCCGGCATTGCCCTTGGCCAAAGCCCGTGGCGTGTCATGTTCGAACTCCATCAGTTCGAGGTTGCCCGGGATCAGATCGAGATTGGGGATATATGTCTTGCGTATGACATCGGCGATGGGCACAGGATCTTCGTAGCGGATTGCGTCGTAGAGCGTGCCGCCATCCAGCAGGTCGAACTCTGGCTGAACGCCATGCAGCGCGGTGAGCGAGGCCTGTGGGTCGAGGTCGATCGCGAGAACGCGATATCCTTTGAGGGCCAGACGCTGCGCCAGATGGGCCGAAGTTGTCGTCTTTCCCGAACCACCCTTGAAGTTCATCACGCCGATGATCTGTAGGTGATCGCCTGCGCGACGCCCGGGCAAATAGTCACCGGGCTTTCGGGCGGTCTTCTCCAACAGCACCCGGAGGTCTTGGATGTCCTTTGCGGAATAGTGCCGTCGGTTGCCCGAAGTCAACTCAGGCGACGGGCCCTTGCCATCGAGGTGGAGTTTTCGCAGGTAGGAGTCGTTGACCCCAAGCGAGGCCGCCGCCTCACCAGAGGTGAATTTGCGCATCGACTTGGTCGCATCAGGCGGAAAGAGGCTCTCACGCTGCGAATGCAGCTGAGCGGCCAGCAACTCGGAGTGCTGGCGGATGACCGCATTGAGATCTTCGTGTGTCTCGGCTCTGCTCATCTGCCCTCTTGCCCCCGCAGCGTGTTCACGGAATTCGGCGTTTAGTCGCCCTTTTCCGTGACTATTGCCGGAGGAGTCAGATTCGTGCAAGCACTTTCTATATTTAGTGGCTTGTCACTTGCGCCAACACAAGCAAGCTGAAAGTTCTAGTGGTAGCCACGCGCGTTTCGCGCGTCAAATATTTCGCAGCAGGGCAACCGCCGCATCCAGCGGCATCGCGCGTAAGCCATCCGCTGCAGGGACATCCCGTTCGCCAGCATAAACCAACAGCTTTCGGTCAGCTTTGATGTCTTCGACCGCAAGGTGGAAGCCGCGCGACACCTTTGGAGCGGTGGTACGCTTGATCTCGATCGCCCAAGTCTCGCCTTCGGGCAGGTGGAGGACTAGATCCAGTTCCGCCCCGACCGAGGTTCGGTAGAAGAAGGGTTCAGTGCCTGATGGCGCTGCGGCAATTAGGGTTTCGAGGCAGAACCCTTCCCAGCTGCCTCCAACCACCGGATGGCCAAGCAGGCTTTCCAGCGAACCGAGGCCGAGCAGGGCATGCACAAGGCCACTGTCCCGGACATAGACTTTGGGCGACTTGACTAGGCGCTTGCCGACATTCTCATGCCACGGGGCCAACCGCCGCACCAGCATGAGGTCAACGAGAAGATCAAGGTATCGCCCGATTGTCTGGCCAGACACACCCAAACCTTCGGCCAGGGCCGCGGCATTCAGTAAGCCGCCCTGAGCATGGGCAAGCATCGTCCAGAAGCGGCGTAGGGTGGTGGCTGGGATGCGCGGCCCGAGGGCAGGGATGTCACGCTCCAGATAGGTGCGAAGGAAATCCTCCCGCCAGCTCAGGCTGGCCCGGTCGCTGGCCGCCTGAAAGCTGTCGGGAAAGCCGCCACGCAGCCAGAGGTCGTTCAGCCGATCGCGGCCTACTTCATCCAACTGAAGGGGCCGCATTTCGATGTAACGGACGCGGCCGGCGAGGGACTCGGCCGACTGATGCAATAGCTCGTTGGTTGCGGAACCAAGGAGCAAGAACAGCCCGGTGCGGAAGCCCTTACGTCGTCGCATGTCGATCTGCCCGCGAAGACTCTTGAACAAGCCCGGCATTTGCTGAACCTCATCGAGGATCACCAGCATCCCGGCCTGCTCGTCTAGATAGAGATCGGGCTCGGCGAGGATCTGCCGGTCCGCGTCACGTTCAAGGTCGAGGTAGACGGACGGGCGCGAGTCTGCGAGTTCCAGAGCCAGCGTTGTCTTTCCAACCTGCCGGGGTCCTAAAAGGACAACTGCCGCCTGCTCTTCAAGGGCGGATAGCACAATTTGGTTGGTTATTCGCGGATACATACCTTGCAATTATTCCATTGTGTGGAAGATTTGCAAGGTTATTCCGCTCAATTCAGCAAACCCAGCTTTTCAGCGCGCTCCAGCAGCATCTTTACCGAAGACGGCTGCCAGTTGCTCCGACCTCGCGGCGTCCGTTCTCGCATGGCTTCCAACCGATCGCAGATAGCTTGTAAAGTGATGTCGGAGTCCGCGCCCTTGATGGCTGCTACGATGGCTGGCAGGCGGTCGTCGGTATCACGCCGACCGGCGCGAGCCAGCACCGTTTCAGACAAGAAACCGTCGCGAACATACGCGTTCACGGCGCGCAGCAGGCGCGCTTGCGTCCAGCGCTGCGCTTCTAGCAAAGGGGCATTCACTATCCGTAGTACGTCTTCCCAGGGCATGTCAGGTCGCAGGCGGCGGACATGGGGCACCCAATCCTGCGCGTTTTCGTTCAGTCGCTCCATGTAACCGTTAGCCCGTGCGAGCCTGACCTTGCGCAGCGCCGCCGGGTCGCGGGCGCGCAGGCCTGGGTTGCCGCCGACGCGGCCCGCGTTGCGTGCGCTCGCCAAACCCGCCTTGGTGCGCTCGCGGATCAGCGCCCGTTCGAACTCGGCCGCAGCACCCAGAACCTGCAGAGTGAACTTGCCTTGGGGACTGGCGGTGTCGATCGGGTCTTCCAGCGAGCGGAAAAAGGCCCCCTTGGCTTCCAGCCGCTCAATCACTTCAAGAAGATGCGACAGCGACCTTGCCAACCGGTCTATCCGCACGACGACCAGCGTGTCGCCCTTGGCGATGCGCTCCAGCACGCGGGCCAACACTGGTCGGGCGCGGTTTCCGCCCGAGGCCTGCTCCTCATGGATCTCGTTACAGCCCACAGATTTCAGGGCCTGCGACTGGGGCAGGGGGGTCTGATCCTCGGTGGATACACGGGCATAGCCGATCAGGGGCATCAAAACAGTCTTTTTCAGTTTCGTGTATCGCTACTAAACGACCGTTTGTTGAACTGCTTCCTCAAAACCAACATTGGTGCACTTGCAGCGAACTCACACTTTGTCCGCATTGCAGACGTCAGCCCAGTTGTCCCTCCACCCAGCTCGCCACGATCAGGCCCGGCACGCCGTCCACCGCGCGCTCTGCATCCCGCGCCAAATCGAGCCTTTTCCGCAGCTTGACCTGTGGTACCAGCAGGAAAATCAGCACGGTTGCCACGCCGCGTCCGGTTTTGGACTTTGACGCCACAGCCCGACCTTTGGAATTCAGCCGTCCCTCGGCCACCAGCAGGCTTGGGCCCCTCCGGCGGTAGATAAACCTTAGGCGCAGGCCAGTGCGGCGCTCCCATTCGCCGGGGGTGATCCGACCGCCTTTGCTGCTTTTGCCAGCGGCAGCAGTTGGGATCGCCAGCCAGAACCCATTCTTGGACCGGATCAGCGGGCCGGTGTCATGCGCTCCGATGATCACCGGGGCGTTGGACCAGACCAGCGCCGCTGCGTTCAGGCTGTCGCCAGTTTTGGGGAAGCTGGCCAGGCGGATGCTGTTGCCCAACCTCGTGCCCAACCCCGCGCCGGTGATCTGGCTGCGCCAAGCGGATTTGAGACCGGTGCCAGCCTCGCGCATGGCGGCCGACACCGCCTTTTCACCGGCGGCAATTTCTGCCTGCATTAAGGCGGCGATGTCGGGATTGATCTCGATCCTCAGCCTCATGTTGGCCGCAGGTCCAGCGTCCAGATCAGACGTTCGCGATCCCGCATGGGTTTCCCTGGATCGCAAAGCTGTCGGCCCCGATCACGATCAGATCGTTTGGGCGGGCCCCGGAAGGTCTGCGACGCGCACGTCCACCATCATGGTGTCGCTGACAAAGCGCGCCGCACCGAATTCGGTGATGTGGTCTGGCGCACGACGTATGACACGGATTGACGTTTCCTCTGACGTGGTTGCGGAAATCCACAAGGCTGCCACCGCCATGGACGGGTTGGCATAGATGCGGTCCATGGCGGTGGCAAAGACGTTCATGGCGGATCCGTCAGTTCGAGGTGTGAATGCGGATCGCGATGCGCGGCCGCTTGTTGACCGGCAGGATCGAGGCCTCCGTCATCAGATCGATCCAGCGGCCCTTCTCGTCGAGATGCTGGCGCGCATAGAGTGGCAGGCCCATTGTATTGGCCGCCTCCAGCAGGTTGGCTGGGCCGCCGAAGGTGGTGAAGGTGTCCATGGTGCCCAACGGGAAGGCGATACCCTCGCTGGCGGGCACCAGCCGTTCGGTGGCTTTGGTGGAAAGTGTCACCGTGCCCGAATACTCCTCGAACACGATGCCCGCGAAGGGGAAGTTGCGCCGCACATCCTGGCGCAAGGGCTGCGCGCCGGTCGCGGCGTAGAACTTGTACGCCTCTTCGGTCTTGGGATGCGCGATCAGCTTGTCGAAGAATTCCCGGCTGACGAGGGCATGCACGTCGTTCATGCTTTCGCCCAGCAGGTTGTCTTCCATGGCGCGCAGGACTTCGCGCACCTTGCCCTGAACATTGGTGCCAGCCGTGCCCAGCACGAAGTCCACCGAGATTTGCGCGAGACCAAACTCGGTGAAGTAGTTGTAGAGCGTCGTCCCAGCCCCGTCTTTGACGATGCCGCGCAGCGCGTTCATTTCCATGTATTCGCGGGTCTGGGCGTGCTTGCGCCGCATCAGCTGCAACTTGCGGTTCATCACCTCGACCAGCGGGTCGGCCCCGTCAAACACGCCCAGCGCCGGTTGGCCTTGGATATCACCGGGCAAGATCACATCATCATGCGGGATCCACGGCAGCGCGAAGGACCGCATCGAACGGCCTTCCCGCGTGCCGACGGTGGCGGGGCCGCCCAGCGGGACGGAGGGCAGCAAGTTCAGCACGCCCTCATATTGCTCGATGATCACCGAGCGCTGGCTGACGCCCTCGAAGCGAAACAGGCCGATCTGGCCAAGGCGGGTGTAGAGGTTGGGCAGGATATTGATGGCCTGCGTCATTTCGGCCAGCGAATAGCCGCCAGCGTCAAAGGGATTGCGGACAAGGGTCATGGGGTGCTCCGGGGAAAGAGGGATGGATGTGGATGCGCCGCGCCGGTGGGCGTCAGACGCCGTCGCGAGCAATGATGCCGACGGCAGCCAGCTGGCCGATCTTGGTGGTGATCTTCGCGGCGTCATCGACGGTGCCGTCATAGGCGAGGCCTGCGCGCGACACGATTGAGGGACCGCGCGCGACCACAATGCCAGTGGCATCGGCAAGCGTGGCGTCGACGGCATAGAGCAAGACGGCCGTGGCGGTTTGCGCACCATCTGCGCCACCGCTGGTGGCCAGCTTGTATTTGCCGCTGGCGGTAATTTTGCCGAGCACCGAGCCGACGGGATAGGGCATCCCGACAAGCAAAGTGATTACCTCGCGGGTGTAGTTCGGGTTGACCTCATATTTGAGGACATCGCCCATGCTGGGCAGTTGCGTCAGGACGGGCATTGGTCAGTCTCCATGTTTTGGGATTGGCGGGAAGTGGCGCTGGATCAGCGCTTGGCGTCGGTCGCGGCCTTCTTGGCGGCCGCGATGATCGGGCTGTCTTTCGCCGCAGTGGCTGCCGGGGCGGTGGCGATGATGCCAGCAGCATCGCTGCGGGCGGCCAGATCGGCCAGGACGCGGGCGCGCAGGGCTTCGGGCTTCAACCCGCGTGTGACCGCGTCGGCTGCGTCGATCTGAACCCCGAGCCGAGCGGCCTGCGCGCAGACCTGTGCGACCTCGGCTGCTTCTGCACGAACAGCGTCGGCGTTCATTGCCGTTGTGTCGGGTGCCACTGCAACCGACGACACGGGCATCGTTGGTGCAGCCGTCGTGGTCGTCTGTGTGGGATTGGTGGCGGCTGTCGGTGCCGGGTTCGGGGTGTCGGTGGGCATGATGGTCATCTGTGGACCCTTTCTGCTGGTGGGAGTGGTGCCGCGGGTGCGGCGGCGAAAGCGTGGAAGGCCGTGACGGGATCGGCGAGATCGTCGGCAAGACCTGCGGCGATGGCATCGGCCCCGCGAAACACAGCCGCTTCGGTGGCAAGTGCTGCTGCATGGGTCAGCCGATCCCCGCGACCAGCGGCGACGGTTTCGGCAAACAGAAAGCGCACGACCTCCAACTCGCGCTGCATCTGGTCGTGCACCGCCTT
Organism: Roseicitreum antarcticum; assembly: GCF_014681765.1. Taxonomy (GTDB): domain Bacteria; phylum Pseudomonadota; class Alphaproteobacteria; order Rhodobacterales; family Rhodobacteraceae; genus Roseicitreum; species Roseicitreum antarcticum. Next base: position 80,449 of record NZ_CP061501.1, on the reverse strand, counting down.
GGGCAGGGGCTGGTACGGATTGGCATCGATCTTGTGGGCACCTGCGTGGATCAGCGTGACGGCAATGCCCTTCTGGTCCAGCGCCCCGCTCATGTCGGTGTGCAGTGCCACCACGCCAATGCTGCCGACAGCGCCGGTGCGCGGCAGGATAATGCGGTCGGCTTGCGATGCCAGGACGTAGCCAGCGGACAGCGCGTGTTCGGCTACGAAGGCGTGCATCGGCTTCTGCGCGCGCGCGCCCGAATGCGGTCGGCCAAATCGAAGGCGCCAGCGACCTCGCCACCGAAGCTGTCGATGTCCAAGGCGATGCCGCGCACGCCGGGATCGGACAGCGCGGCCTGCAGTTGGGCCGCGATGCCCTCGTAAGACGTCATGCCCGAGGATTGCCCGATCCACGCGCCACGGTGCACAAGTGTGCCCGCAATTTCGATTACTGCAATGCCGTCGACCAAGGCGTAGGGCTGGGTGCCATTACGCTGGTGGCGCTGGGCGAGGTCATTGCCGAACAGCGACGCCCGGGCGGGCAGGCTGGCGGCTGTCTGGTCAGCGGCTTCCACTTCCAGGCCATGGAAGGTGATTTCCTGCCCCGTGATGCGCGGGCCCAACCCGGACAGAAACGCCAGCGCCTTGGCTGGGTCGACCATCAAGGGTGTGTTGAAGGCGCGCTGGGCGATCTGGGCGTGGTGCATCATGCGCCCTCCTTGGGGTCAGCCTTGTCTTCAGCATCTTCGGGTGCGTCGTCGCCTTCCGCGCCGTCCTGCTTGTCATCCTTGCCGCTGGCAGCACCCGGCCCCTGCGCCGGGGATCCCGGACGGCGGAAGTCGAGGCCAAGCGCTAGTTCGCGTTTGCGCTCGGCGGCAATTTCGCGGTCGACCTGTTCTGCGTCATAGCCACGCTCCGAGATTGCCTGCGTGCGAGATTTCAGCCCGGACTCGATCTGCAGGATCTCGGCCGAGGCGTCCTTCATCGGGTCGATCCAGTCCCATTTCGTCGGCAACCAGGCGCAGGCCTGATATTGCCGCCGCTGTTGATCATAGCCGGGCAGGTCGATAGCACCGGACAGCACCGCCACGTCCATCCAGCGAGACCACACCGCGCGGCACAGCTGGAACACCAGCACGCCATGTTGCCAGGCCGGATATGCGACGGCGGAATTCGATCAGCGATATCCGGGTGTTTGAGAAGTTACCCTTTGCGGTGTCACCGGTCAGATAGCCGTAAGGAATGCCCAGCGCCGCCGCGACCTGCAGAAGCGTCCGGTATTGGAAAAGCTCATAGGTGCCGCCGGAGTCGGGTGAGGCGTCGAGACATCCTCGCCGGGATCCAGCCGCACCACCTGGCCGGGCTAACCTCCAGATCCTCCTCGGTCGGTTCCAGCGGGTTTCGGGTGCGGGCGACGTGATGAACATCGCGAACATCGCCGCGATCTTTTTGCGTTCCAGTTCCGCGTCGTCATAGAGATCGAGGGTGAACAGCTTGACGATTGCGGCGGCAAAGCGCGACACGCCGCGCAACTGGCCTGCCTCGACTGGGTCCAGCACGTGGATCACATCTGCGGCGGGCACACGGACGGTCTCATTGGTGAGGCCGGGGTCGGTCAGATCACCGGGTGGCGGCGCAGGAAGTGATAGGCGACGCGGCGACCGATGCCGTCGAATTCGATCCCCTGCCGGATCAGCCCAGCGCCGGACAGCGTGCGATTCATGTCGAGGGGCAGCATTTCCGCAGGCAGCATCTGCAATTGCAGCGGCACGGTCAGACCGTCTTCCGCGCGCGGGCCGGATGCGGATAAAGACCTCGCCGGAGAGGAACACTTCGCGCGCGGCGCGGCGCTGCAAACCGTAGAAGTCGGTCAGGCCTTCCGCGTCAGCGTCATCCGTCCAGGCCAGCCACAGCGCCTGTAGCTCTTCCTTTTTTGCCGCATCCGTGATCGTCGACGAGGGTTTGATGCCATCGCCGACGACATTGCTGGCGAAGGATTCCACGGCATTCGGCATAGCCATTGTTTCTGACCAGCCAGCGCGCGCGGGCGGTGATCGTTTCGCCCGAGGCCGCGATCAGCGTGTTCACATGAGCGCGGGATGCCCGGAACCCGCGCAGACGCCGATGGGCTTGGGCCGCATCGAAGCCGCCGATGATCGAACCGATGCGCTGACGGAATGCCTCAAACGCCATGGATCACAGGCCCTTCGAGGCGACAGTGCCCCAGCGCCGACGACGCGGGGTACCGGTCGTGGCCGTGGCAATCCGGGTTTCCAGATCGCTGATCGCGTTGGCAAGTTCCGAGTCCGAGCCGTAGTTGATCGACTTGCCGTCATAGCTGACCGAGCGGACGCCTGCGTAGCGCGCTTCCTGCAGTGCCGCCAGCAAGGTGCGCATCCGTTCCAGATCCATCTCAATCCCTCATGAAGTTCGGTGTGTAAGCCCGGCGTTTTCGCCGTGGCGTTGTTGGTGTTCCGGCCTTTGGCGCGGCAGGCGTTGTTGGTTCAATCGGCGTGGGCAGTTGCGGTGCCAGGCGCGTTTCCACCCCTGCCTGTTCTTCCAGCCGCCGCCAGGTCGCCTCATCCCAGCGATCCGCGCCCATGATCCACGCCGCCGCCCGGGCATAAACCCGGCAATCCAGCGCCTCGTTACGCTCGCGCATTTTCTGCCATTCGGGGTGGCTATAACCGCGCTTGTTGCGCACGGTGACGAGCTGTTCGGCGACCAGCTGCTTCAACCATTCGGTGTCGATCCAGTCGGGCAGATGAATCGTGCCGGGGGCATGGACCACGCCCAGCGCCCGATCTTCATCGGAGGGGCGTTCCAATCGCAGGAAGCGGTAAGTCTCTGTCTTGAACGTCGCCGTGGCCACCGACCAAAGCCGCGCGCCCCGGCGCAGTCGCTTGCCGCCGATGGTGGCGTCGACGAAGGTCGGGCCTGACACTGGCGTGGCGCGGTTGAAGCCCTCCAAGCCCTTGATCGGTGAGACCTGGTCGAACCCCTGTTTCCGCGCCCATGCGTAAACCGCCGGAGCTTCATATCCGGTGTCGATGGCCAGCTTGCCGATCACCATCACCGCGCCATTGGCGCAGGCCCACGTCTTCCCTAAAAGTACTGTCAGCTTATCCCAACACGCCGGGTCATCGGGGCCACCGGCAATCACGATGTGATCGACCAGCCAGCTTGTCCTGTCCCGACCCCAGGCCCAGACGTTGACTTCTATCCGGTCCTTCTGCACATCGACACCGGCGGTCAGGAACAAACCACCTTCGGGGATTTGCCCGCCATAGGCTTCGCGCCGTTCGGCCAGCCGCTGCCATTCCGGCGCGTCGCCGCTCTCGACCCAAGTCTCGCCCAGCAGCGTATTGCGCGCGGCGCGCAGCATCTCTTCTGAACCCTGTGCCGCCAGCCAGTCGCGCGCGATCTGCTGCCAGCTTTTCCAGCCCAGCGGCGAATAGAGCGCCGAGATGTGGAAGCCGATGGAATGCGGATCAACTGAGGTCGCCGTCGCCCGCCACTCTCCTGCCGCCAACATCTGCGTCTTGTGATGCTCGGCGATGGGCTTTTCGCAGCCTTCGCAGTGATAGGCGGCCGTATCAGGCCGCCCCTTGTCCCAGCGCAGCCTCTCAAACTGCAGCCACTGCATCGCGCCGCAATGTGGGCAGGGCACAAAATACCGGCGCTGGTCCGATGCCTCGTATTCCCGCTCGATCCGGCTGATGCCCCGGATCGTGGGCGTCGAGACCATGAACACCTTGCGCCGGTGCGAGAATGTCGTCGTGCGCGCTTCCGCCAGTGTGACCGGATCGCCTTCTTCGTCGGCAGAGGCCGGATAGGCGTCGACCTCGTCGAGAAAGATGTAGCGCGCAGGCATCGACCGCAGGCCGGTCGCGGAATTGGCCCCCGTCAGCACCAGGATGCCGCCCTGAAATTCCTTCGACAGCATCGAATTGCCCGCGTCGCGCGACCGGGCCGGATTGACCAGCGCACGCAGCACCGGGCTTTCCGAGATCAAGGGGTCGAGCCGCCCGCGCGAGGTGCGTTTGGCCATTTCCACCGTGGGCAATACTGCCAACATCGGACCCGGCGCGTGGTGGATTACGAAGCCGATCCAGTTGTTGCCAGCCTCTGTAGCGCCAACCTGCGCTGCTTTCATGAAGCTGATCCGTTGCGCCGGGTGCCGCGGCGACAGCGCGTCCATTATTTCGCGCAGATAGGGCGCTCGCGCGGTGCGATATCGCCCCGGTTCGGCCGCAGCACGCGACGACAGCCAGCGATGCGCATCCGCCCATTCCGATACCGTCAGATCCGGATCGGGGCGCATGCCCTTGCGCCAACTGCGCAAGACGTCTTCGGCCCCGTCAAACCCAAGGTCGAGATCGTCCGTCAGATCGTCGGTGATCAGATCATCTTTGTCATCATCCAAGCGAGACCCGGAGATCAGCGAGGGCGTCGAGGTGCTGTCTGACATGGGCTTCCAACACCCTCTGCAGGATCGCGGTCTCGATGATCATCGGTCGCTCCGGTCGCACCGGCGTGCCGGTTTGTTTTTCCACCTCCGCGGTTATTTCGGCCGCCATCAACGCCGCCACCCTTGCTGGCCAGGTGATCCATGTATCGCGCTCCTGCCGCGCAAGGCGAAAGACGAGAGCCTCTGCCCGGGCGCGGTCCACCAGCGTGCCCTTCTTCTTCTGGATGCCAAGCTGCTTGTCTTGCGCCTGATAAACGGTCAGCGCGGTGCGGGCTTTCAGATAGGACGAGCTGTCAGCCGGGCCGCTGAACCCGCTGTCGCCACCGGTGCTGCGGCGCTGCTGGTCCGGATCGGTCATGTCGGCCCGGCGCAAATCAGACGCGGCCGCGTTAATCGAGCCATCGCTGTAAACCACCAGCCGACTGGCCTTGCGCGCCTTCTGGATGGCCCCGCGCGACAGACTGGAGTGGGCGGAATACTCGCGCTCGGACATACCTTCCATGGCGATTGACTTGACCTCAAGATATTGGAACTAAACAGAAATAGAGATCTTATTCAGTTGATTACAATCCCGCTTAGAGCGATTCTGGCTACAGGAAAACGATGCAACTCACCCCCGGAGACCGCGCCATGACCACCAAGACCACCTCCGCCAAAGGCCTTAGCGAAGCTCTGCTGCTGGAGATCGCAGTCAAGCATTTCCACAGCGTCGAGACGCTGGAGACCCGCAATAGCGACCGTTTGGATTTCCACGATGTGGCAGTCTGGGCGATCCGCGCCGCCTTGAAGGAAGCTTATGCCGCTGGCCTCGCGGCCGCGACGAAGCGCTGAAGGAGGACAAGACCATGACCATCGCCACCACTTCTGACACGACCCGCATTTTCATCGACCGCGCCCGCTTCGTTCAGGCCATGAGTGTGGCCACGCTGCAGGGCCACCTCAATGATCGGAGCCTGAACGCCGAGGTCTTCGAGATGGCAGGCCGGATCGGGATCGACTGCCTGACCATCGAACTGGTCGATGTCGTGCCGGTCCTGCAGCAGCAAGGACTGATCTGAACCGCCCCGAAAAAGGAGACCCACATGAGCACGCGCGCGCAAATCGCCATCCAGATCGGGCCCGACGAATGGGCCCATGTGTACTGCCATTTTGACGGGTATCCTGCGCACATGTTGCCCGCGCTGGCACGCTGGAAGCCCGAGGATATCCTCGCCGCCCGTGAAATCCGGCAGGTCACAGCTGAGGCGCTGGATTGCTTCAGCCCGCCTCGTGGTCCCCGCATCCTGCCGCGCCCGACGCGGGAGTTTGCGCATCTTTACATGTGGATCGGATGCCAGTGGGTGGCGGTCGAACCGAATGCCGGTGCTGGCAGAGTGTAATCATAAAGCACTGATATTGCTTTGATTTGCCTACACTAATGCTGCCGCTGGAGCGATGCTGATTACACCAAAACGATGCAACTCACCCACGGAGATCCCGCCATGACCACCCGCCGCGCCGCCACCAACAACACCAAAGCCCTCGACGCCTTCATGACCACCAAGTTCCAGATCGACGCGATGCTGGAGCGTCTAAAGGCCTTTAGCGACGACCACTTCGAGACCCACCCCGACGATATCAACTGGGGCGACGTCGGCACTCTTAACCACTACGCCAGCCTTCTGCGCCAGATCACCGACGCGGCCTTCAAGGAGGGCGAACATGCCGCTTGATCCCGCTCAGCGCCACCAGATCGAACAGGACGCCATCACCGCCGTTTGGGAAGCCGACCGCATTGCCGCCTGCGACGATGCCATCGCCCTGCTGCGCGAGATCGCCGATCTGGAACGCGACGACGATGGCGACGTGATCATCGGCACGGATGCCGACGGTCACAACGACCTGATGTCGCGCATTGCAGCCTTCCTTGCCGCCAACGATCAGTAGGAGGAACCCACCATGACCAAGCTTACCGAAACCCAGACCATCATCCTCAGCGCCGGGGCCCAGCGCCCCGAAAACATCGCCCTGCCACTTCCCAAGGGGCTGGCCGGTGCGGCGGCGAAGATGGCCGTGACAAAGATGATCGAACACGGCTGGCTGCAGGAGGTCGATGCCAACTTGCGCAAGAGAGAACCCCTTTGGCGGGAAACCGGCGACGGGCACGGCACGACGCTGGTGGTGACCGACGCCGGGTTGCTGGCAATTGGGATTGAGCCGGTGGTGGTGGAGGCTGTTGTTGCCATCCGCAAAGATGCAGCTGAGACGTCCGCGCCCAAATTGCCTGCAGCCACTCAGCCGAAGCTGCGCACAGGCACCAAGCAGGCGCAGATTATCGCCATGCTCCAGCGCCCCGAGGGCGCGACGGTCGCCGAGATGGTCGAGGCCACGGCATGGTTGGCACATACTGTCCGGGGCTCGATCTCTGGCGCCTTAAAAAAGAGGCTGGGCCTGCCCATCGCCGCCGAGAAGGTCGAGGGCAGGGGGACAGTTTATCGTCTAATTGTTGCTCCAACTTGACGAGAGCCTGTACACGTTCATACCACCCACAAATCAAGGAGCTGAAGCGATGCACCGAATAACACAAATGCGATGCCAACGGCAGCAATTCCGCGTAGGCGTTTAGCTTCTTTTTCCATGCGCTCGAAGCTTCTGAGCGTCTCCGCAGAAGCAACGGTCTTTCTAGTCGACATTTCCTCAAGCTTCTGTGTCGACATGAGAGATTCAGAGGCTTCCTTCAAATTCGCCGAAAACGCATTCCAAACCGCATCTGTCAAAGGATCAGTTTTCATTTCGCTGAGCTTTTGCATGGCCCCGACAGTTGTAGCGAAACTACGATGGGTTCGAATATGAAGTTCGAGTGCATCTTCTTCCAAGAGTTTCCTGAAGGCGGAAATTGATTGTTCGCGATGATCAGCGCGCTTGGATCGCATGAGCTCAAAAAAGAGGAAGCCTAATCCAGCAACCTCAATCAGGAGGCCGATAAAACCGATCCAGCTCGTCGTAAAATCCATTGCTCGCTCCACAGACATCAACTGAGTGACGCTATCATGGGACCAGATGGATTTGAAGATGGAGTGATGGTCAATGGTTGGTGAGTTTCGTAGGAAAGTGGCAGTTTTGATGGCGCAGAGTGGCCCCTTTTGTTCATTTTGTAGTCAGGTCAGCCTTTCGCCCCGTCGCCATCTCCCACCGCCGCACGGCCACGTCGCAATAAACCGGGTCCAGTTCCATCGCGAAGCAGCGCCGCCCAGCGCGTTCGGCGGCGACGATCTGGGTGCCGGAGCCGCAGAACGGTTCATAGATCAGGTCGTTGGCATCGCTGAACGCTGTCAGCACAGCCTCGACCAATGCCACGGGGAACACCGCTGGGTGCGATCCGGCAGCGCCCAGTCCACCCTTATGGCGCATGATGCGGAACACGCTATCCGGGATGCGATGGCTCAGGATCGCATTTCCTGTCCCGGTCTTGGCGTGCACGGTGCCGTCTGCCCCGCGCAGCCCACCGCCGCCCAAGGTTTCGCCCGCGTGCTTGGACGGGACGGTCTTGTGCGGTTTGCGTGGGGCGCGGTTGAAATGGAAAATGAACTCGTGTGACGGGGCCAAGCGGCCGTTCCAGTCGCCCGGCAAGCCCGGGCCCTGATCCCAGACATACCAGCCAAACCGTCGCCAACCAGATGTGCGCATCCATTCCACCCATCCTTCCCAATAGGGCTGCCATTCACTGTCGCGGTGCACCAGGCCGAGGTTGACCAGTAGCTGTGCCTCGGTGGTCACCGGTGCCGCAGCGAACACGCCTTGCATCAGCGCATCCCAATCGCCGACCTTTTCCTTGGCCGCGCCGTAATCGCGCTGCTGGGCATAGGGCGGCGAGGTGAACATCAGCGTTGCCTGTTCGCCCTGCATCAGCCTGGCGACTGCGGTCGGATCGGTGGCATCGCCGCAGCACAGCCGGTGTTTGCCCAGCGTCCAGATATCGCCCGGCTTGGTGATGGGGTTGGTGGGTGGCTCCGGAATGGCATCAGCCGCATCGTCAGAAATCGCGGGTCGGCCGTCGGCATCGGCCAACAACGCGTTCAGTTCATCCTCCGGGATCCCGATCAACCCGAGGTCGAAATCCTCGGCCAGCAGGGCCTGCAATTCTTGCAGGAGCAGGGCCTCGTCCCAGCCGCCCAACTCGGTCAGTTTGTTGTCGGCGATGCGGTAAGCCCGGCGCTGCGCCTCGGTCAGATGGCCCAGCACGATGACCGGGGCCTCGGTTAGTCCCAGATGGACAGCTGCCAGGATGCGACCATGGCCAGCGATCAACTCCCCGTCGGCCGCGACCAGCACCGGCACGGTCCAGCCAAACTCCGCCATGCTGGCGGCGATCTTCCCGACCTGATCTGCATCGTGGGTCTTGGCATTGCGGGCGTAGGGTTTCAGTCGGGCAAGGGGCCAATGCTCTATCCGGCCCGGCAGGATTGGCACATTCATGCCGCCAGCCTCTTGGCCTTCATCTCTGCGAAGGTTTCGCCGGTGTCAGCCACGACGGCGTTCCCGCCGGTGAACTGCTGCCAACGCTCGATGGCCACATCGACATAGGCCGGATTCAGCTCGATCCCGAAGCACACCCGACCGGTCGTTTCTGCCGCGATCAGCGTGGTGCCTGATCCCATGAACGGCTCATAAACCGCCTGACCGGGGCTGGAGTTATTCAGGATCGGGCGGCGCATGCATTCCACCGGCTTTTGCGTTCCGTGGACGGTGGCGGCGTCTTGATCCTTGCCGGAGATGTGCCACAGCGTGGTCTGCTTGCGATCCCCGGCCCAATGCCCCTTGCCGGTCTTCTTGACCGCATACCAGCAGGGTTCATGCTGCCAGTGGTAATCGCCCCGGCTGAGAACAAGCCGGTCCTTCGCCCAGATGATCTGCGACCGGACAGCGAAACCCGCCGCAACCAGGCTTTCGGCCACGGTCGAGGAATGTAGAGCGCCATGCCAGACATAGGCAACATCGCCGGGAAACAGCGCCCAAGCCTCGCGCCAGTCGGCCCGGTCGTCATTCAGCACCTTGCCGGTGCGCTTGGTCTTGGCCGCGCCCGCCTGGTTGCGCCAAGACGGATCATACTCCACGCCGTAAGGCGGGTCGGTCACCATCAGCAGCGGCCGCACATCGCCGAGCAGTCGCGCGACCACATCGGCCGAGGTGCTGTCGCCACAGATCAGCCGGTGCGAGCCGAGCTGCCACAGATCGCCCGCCACCGAAACCGGCGTGACTGGCGGCTCGGGAATGTCATCCTCACCTTCAACCGCGCCGCCATCCACCTGATCAGGATCGCGCAGCAGGGTGTCCAGATCCTCGTCGGTAATGCCCAGCAACGACAGGTCGAAATCCTCGGCCAACAACCCCGCGATCTCGTCGCGCAGCATCGCCTCGTCCCACTCGCCCAGCTCGGTCAGTTTGTTGTCGGCGATGCGATAGGCGCGGCGCTCGGCCTCGTCGAGATGGCTCAGCCGGATCACCGGCACGTCCTTCAGCCCGAGCATTGCCGCCGCCAGCACACGGCCATGCCCGGCGATCAACTCGCCATCATCGGCCACCATGCAGGGCACGGTCCAGCCAAACTTGGCCATGCTGGCGGCGATCTTGGCGACCTGGTCAGTGCCATGGATCTTGGCATTGCGGGCGTAGGGGCGCAGCCGGTCGAGCGGCCAAGTCTCGATCTGGCTCGGTGCAAAGACCAGGTCCATGGGCGGTTCTCATTTGGGCAGGACGGACGTGCCGATGCGCGCTGGGCGATGCCAACGTCAGGATCAAGATCCGCGATGTGGGGGAAAACGAAAGCGCCCGCGAGGGTTATCCTCCGGGCGCAATTCTTCGATGATCAATAGGTAGGTCAAGGGGGGCAGCTTTGTCAAACGAAAAAATGAAGTGGATTCAACAGCTTCCCTGAAGGTGGCTTCCACTGGCTGGCTTCCGACGTGGTGGCTTCCGCAAAGTGGATTCCCTGGCTTCCGCAAAAGAATCCAGCACGGCGAGATCGTGATTCCGCAAGCCTTTGATAATGAGTCAGTTTTTCCAAGATCACCCGACAGGTGGATTCCGCCTGGCTTCCCCGGTGAAAGTGCCTGTCGCTAGCGAAATGCCGCGCTGCGCCCCCCCGCATACGTTTGGGGCCGGGGAGGAACCATGCCGTGGGGGGCTCAGGTCGCCTTGGCGTTGGAGACAAGGGTCTTGAAGTCACTTTCGCCGATAATTCGGATAGGATGCCCAACGCTCTGCATATCTTCGGCCTTTCGGTGCTTGCTGCTTTTTGCGTGCCCAGCAAGGACTGTCAGGTCTTGATCGCCGACAACCAGATGCGTTGTCGTCTTGGTGATACCGGCCTTTACGGTCATTCCGACTTTGGCCGCGAGTTCAGCGGCCTCGCTTCGCGACATGCCCAGCGCACCCGTAAAGACCACTACGGAACCGGCCAGTACACCGGAAGGATCGCCGTCCATGGTGATTGCAGCAGAATAAGTCTTTCTGGCGACGGGCTTGATCAGTTCCTCAAAGGGAATTCGTAGATGAGCTTCGGCGTGCAGCACGACCATCGCGGCGGCGCGGGCGTCCTCGCCTGCATCGTGGTGGTGGAACTGGAGGTTCAGCGTGCGTTTCAGGTTAGCCAGCCCGTGGCCTCCGTTCCCCTTCAACTCAGGCCAAGCGCGCCTGGCAATCGTAACGCTGTCGCTCCAGCGAAGGTCCGGGGTGGCGATGCCGCAGAAACCACAGGCTGCATTCATAGCCTGCTTATCGAAGTTGCTATGCTGGACGAGCTGATGATTTGTCAGCAGCTGCAGAAGCGACTCCAACGCATCCGGAAAACGGGGTGCATCCGCGACATGATCAGGGCCGATTCCGTGCAGCTGGATATTGAACGGGTCAAACCGTGTGCCTGGATTGACCAGCATGGAGAAGGTCTGGATCTGGTTGTCGTGCTGAACACAAGCGAGGCCAATCTGACATATGCTGGCAGCATCGCTGCAGGCGGTTTCAACGTCCAACGCGACAAAGCGAAAACTGCCATCTGGCACGTGGTGCGCGTGGGCGAAAGCCGGTCTGGTAGGCGGGCGGACGATTTCTGGCGGCCGGTATTCGGAAGCGGCAGGTTGGGGCTGGTTTCGTTGAGACGGTTCGGGAGCGCGGCCGAACAGCCAGTCAAAAAGTGCCATGCTAAAACCTCACCGGGAAACACCGTAACGCGCCGTATGATTCCGGTCGATTTGCTGTTTTCACAGCTAGTTTTGGGCGTGTGCGTGCCGGATTGACGTTCATGGGGCGCACAGCTTCGCACTCTCAAGTGTGCTCGCGTAGATCAGGCAGATTTCCACGTCATCCAGCCGCGCAGCCATTCCCCTCGCGATTTCGAGGTTCTCGTTGAAATCGTCGACTAGGTCGTTGTGCCTTCTCAGCAGCGCGTCATGCGTCTCAATGCATTCGGTCACATTGGATCTGCAGGTGAAGCCTTCGTAATTGCACTGGTTCTGGTCAAAGCAGGCCGAATTCTGATCGACGCACATTCCGCGGCTGGAGCAGACAGTGTCGCCGTATCCGAGGCACGCCCCTCGGTCGCTATATGAACAGCTAAAGTTCTGCTGGCTGATCGCGCTGGATGGGATCAACGCGAGCATGACCAAGAGCGTCGTGACCTTCATTCCATCACCTCCAGCTTCGGCAGGGCGCGCACGATTTCCATGGTGCGCAGGCTGACGGTGATGACGCGTTGGAACAGTTCCAGCGGATAGGCGGGGTTGTTCATTGTCTCATTGGCATAGCGGTTGGCGTCGTTTTCGATGCCGCTGGCTTTGTCGGTCTTCACCACTTGGCGTTCCATCACCCATTCCAGCGCAGGCTTGCCGTTCACGACGTAGTCGTAAGCCTCCAAAGGCACGTCCTGCATGGTGATGTTGCCGTTATAGATGACGGTGGTCTTGTCCTTTTCCTTTCCGTTCTTGCCGAAGGCCCATTTGGTGACGCGGTAGAAGGCCTCGGGGTTCTTGATGTCGGCCAGGCGTAGGTCGCCTTGCTTGATCGTGACCGAATAGGGTTCGACGGTTTCGTAGTTCACATGCAGATCGCCGAGGGTGCGACCGGCGCGGCTGAAGGCCCAGAAATCGGCGGCGGTTTTGATGCGGGGGATGCGGGGCAGTTCTTTGGACAGGTTGTCGGCGTATTTTGCGCGGTAATCCTCCGAATGCAGCAGGCCATAGACGTAGTAAAACAGGTCTTCCTTGGTGATCGTCTCGCCGGGATAGGCGTTTTGGAAGTGTTTCAGGCCAGCGTCAGTGATGCCGTCACGCGAAGTGGGAGCCTCACTTTCTTCAACAAACAGGTCCTCTCGCTCTGCGTTATCTTCGTCGAACACATAGAGTGGGAAGCACTGGGTCCCGCCATCTGATTGAAGCTCGATGACCCGATCTGACATTGATGCAATCTGGCCGAGACCTGACCAACGTAATTTCAAGATGATCATACGGTTCTCTGTATCGGCATGCGGAAAGAATTTCGGCATCTTCCCAATGTCGCTGATCATTGAGCGATCAAAGTAAAGCCACTGAGGGGTAAAAGGACGATAATTGCTATTTCGTAAAGCCGTAGGGTCGAATTGATGCTCGCGATCACTTGCCAAATGCCTGAGGAGCGATCGGTTCCAACTGATACGTGCCGGGTCAGCAATTACGAAATTTTCGAGGTTTACGTTTGCACTGGCCGTTGACTGAAAACGCACTCGCTCTGAATTGTAGACCTCCATCATGCCCTTGACGTTAGAGGTAAGGCTTTCAAGGCTTGGATTGAAGCACCATGCGTCGCGGTTTGTTTTGGCCCCCCCAGAATATTCTCCGAACAATAGGACGTCTGTCTTATTTCCTCTTTCTCCGATCTTAATAAATGCGTCAAAGCTTGCGTCGCGCTGCTTCAGCCAATCATAGTGCACATCAGGTTCAATGCTGCTCCATCCACCTACTTCTGAAATTCCATTGATGCTTCCGAAATCGCGGATGATCGCCAGCTTCTGTTTTTGGTCGAGATAGTCGCCGATGTCGTGGAAATGTATGCGTCCGGTTTGTGCCGCATCCGGGTTCTTGACGAGCACGCTGATGGCGATTGGCGCACGGCTGCCTGAGCCGAAGATTTTTCCACCTTCGCGTCGAGAAAGTTCGCCACTGGTGCGTTGGTTGCCACGCAGATGGAATACGTAGAGGTCGCTGAACTCGGCAGCAAGACATGCGCGAAGGCCATCCGCTGCGTTGCCGTCCACCCAACCAGCGTTGGTCACATAGGCCATGACGCCCGCATCGCCTATCCTGTCAGAGGCCCATCGAATTGCCCTGATGTAGCTGTCATACAGAGAGTTCTTGAGCGTCGCGGTGGATCGAGCAACATATGTATCGCGGATTCGCCCGTCGAGCGTCGGATACTCGACGTTTGCGTTGTTGTCGTTTGCGCTTTCCTGCCCCTTCGAATACGGCGGGTTCCCCACGATCACGCGGATATCTGTCGCCTTCTGCCGTTTCCGACGCTCAGAGTTGTCCGGCATGTAATGCGAGATCAGGTCGTCGCTTTCATACATCTGGAAGGTATCAGTCAGGCAGATGCCCTCGAACGGCACATAGTCGCCGCCCATCAGCCCGTGATAGACCGCCTCGATGTTGATCGCGGCGATGTAATAGGCCAGCAGCACGATCTCATTGGCGTGGATTTCGTGGCGGAACTTGTGCTCCATCTCTTCGGGAGCGATCAGGCCGGATTGCAGCAGGCGGGTGATGAAGGTGCCGGTGCCGGTGAAGGGGTCGATGATGTGGACGCCGGGGGAGCCGAGGGTCTGGCCGAATTCAGATTGCAGCACCTCGTTCACCGAATGGATGATGAAATCGACGATCTCGACCGGGGTGTAGACGATGCCCAGTTTTTCAGTGGTGCGGGGGAAGGCGCGGCGGAAGAACTTGTCGTAAAGCTCGACGATCAGCTTTTGCTTGGCCTGCGGGTCGGTGATGCCCTGCGAGCGCATCTTGACGCTGGCGTAGAACTTTTCGAGGTCTTTGGATTCCTTGTCGAGATTGGCCTCGTTCAGCACATCCAGCACACGCTGCATGGCGCGGGAGACGGGGTTTTCGGCGGTGAACTTGTGGCCCTCGAACAGGGTCTCGAACACGGGCCGGGTGATGATGTGCTGGGCGAGCATTTCGATGGCGTCGCCTTCGGAGATGGTGTCGTTCAGATCGTCGCGCAGTTCGGCAAGGAAGGCATCGAAAGCTTTGCGGGCTTCGGTGTCGGGGTCTTTCAGCAGCGCGGTCAGGCGGGTAATGTGGTTCTTGGCGATTTCGGCAATGGAGGCGGACCAGTCCTCCCAATAATCACGGGTGCCGCATTTCTTGACGATCTTGGCCATGATGGCGCGAGAGAATTCGTCGATCGAGAAGGTCATCTCAGTCTGGCTGGGTTCGGGCCCCTCGATGACATCATCGCCAGGTCCACCGCTGCCTGATCCGATGCCGGAGCTGGCGGCCTTGGTCTTGGTGGGCATTTTGTCGACAACGGCGGTGACAGACCGCAGCTCTTCGGAATCGGCATTGATGCCGACAATTTCGACCCTGTCCGAGATATCCTGGCCGAGGGACGCCTTGTTGATCGTGCTGTCAAAGCGTTCGTCGTGGGCGCGCAGGGCGTTCAAAATCTGCCAGACGACGCGGTAGCGTTCATTGTCGGCCAGCGCCTGTTCAGGGGGAACCCCGGCCGGGACGCCGACCGGCAGGATGACATAGCCCATCTTCTTGGTGTCGGTTTTCCGCATGACGCGGCCAACCGATTGCACCACGTCGATCTGGCTTTTGCGCGGGTGCAGGAACATGATCGCATCAAGCGCGGGAACATCGACGCCCTCGGACAAGCAGCGCGCGTTGGTCAAAATGCGGCAGGTGTTTTCGCCTGCATCCGCCTTGAGCCAATCCAGCAGAGCGCCGCGGGTCTTGGCGTTGAAGGTGCCATCGACATGTTCGATCTCGCACTGGAGGTGGTCGGACGGTTCGTCACTTTCGACCAGGCTGTCTTGGCCGAGGTATTCATCAACCACGGCAGAGAATTCATCGCGGATCAGTTTGGAGCTGCGGATGTCCTTGGCAAAGGCCAGCGCGCGCCGCATCGGGTGCGGATCGGCGGTGACATCGGCCTTGAGGTCGACCTTGGTCAGCGCCTTATAGCAGCCGATGATCTTGGTGGCGTCATCCAACAGCAGCTCGCTACCCGCATCGCCAAGCCGCTTTTGGACCGCAGCACTGACCAGCCCCTCGTCCATGGCCAGGACGATGACCTTGTAATCGGTCAGCAGGCCATTCTGTACCGCCCAGCCGAAGCCGCGATAGAACAGCGTTTCGCCAAAGAGTGCGGGGTTGTCCATCGATGCCAGTTCGGCACCAAGCTCATCGGCCTTACTGCGAACATTGTCGCCGAAGATTCGGGGCGTGGCGGTCATGTAGAGGCGCTTGCGTGCCTTCACATGATCGTTGCTGTGGATCTTGACGAAATTGGACTCTTCGTCGCCATCAAGGGTGGCACCAGTCGTGCGGTGGGCCTCATCGCAAATGATTAGATCGAAGTCAGGAAGGCCCGCTTCCTGTGCGCGGGTCAAAGTGACGATGGACTGATACGTCGAAAAAATGACCGTCATTCGCTCGGGATCATCGTCGCCCGCTTTTGCGGCGACCTTGACGGGATCGGTGGTAGCCGGAAATGCCAGATCGTGAATTTCGATTTCGGCCACGTCATCGGTGCTTTTTCGGCGCTTGCCCACATGTGCATCCGAACAGACGGCAAAGGCGCGGATCGGCGTCTCAGTGTCATTGGTCCATTCGCGAACCGTCTGGGACATCAGCGCCAGCGACGGCACCATAAACAACACACGCTTGCCCTTGCCTGCGATGGCCTCGGCTATCTTTAGCGAGGTGAACGTCTTGCCAGTGCCGCAGGCCATGATCATCTTGCCGCGATCTGCCACGGTGAGGCCGCTGCTGACGTCAGCCAACGCGTCACGCTGATGCGGCATCAAGGTTTTCTTGGCGGCGAGCACGATTTCGCCGCGAGCCTCGAAGATCGTCCAGTCGATCCGGCTTTCCCGAAGATCGCTCAGCCCAATCCGCACAACCGGAATAGCCTGACCTCGGATCATCTCCTCTGCGTTCGCGCCCCACTCTTGCTCCGTCGTGTCGAGGACGACCCTCCTGCGGAAGGGCTCCTTGCCGGAGGCAGAGATGAAGCTGTCGATGTGGGCTTTCTGAATCCGGGTGTCGGCGGCGTAGAATTTTGCCTGAATGGCGGCAAACCCATCCTCGTTGCGCAGCTTGGCGACCAGATCGATGCCCACATCCTTACCGTCGCGATCATTTGCTTTGGCCCAGTCCGACCATGTCCACACAGCTTCGTATTCTTCTGACTGAACCGGGTCATTCAGGAAAAACGCCAAACCGAGACGTTCGAAATAGGTGCCTTTTTCGCGCTCGGTGACTGCAGCATCGCGGTAAGATTGAAGGATTCGGTCGATGGCAGTCATAAGTGCCCCTAACTGATTTTTCATCAGCTTAGCGATGAAGATCGCTCCCTGCGACCACAAATCGATGCACTAGAAGCTAGACGCAGGCTTAGCACTTCCGTTGAAGTGAAATGATCCGGTCCTGGGTTGCCGGATTTGTCTGAAACCATGTTGGCCACTGGGTCAGGAGCACTGGAGCTGATGACTCACCACAAGCAATCACATAGGTTCCCGAAAACATGAGCAATCTGGAGCCATTGCATGAAAGCTGCCGAAACCCGCGTCGACCGATTCTTGGCCAGCAGTGAGACGGCTTTCGCCATTCCGGTTTACCAGCGAAACTATGACTGGACCCGGGTTCAGTGCCAGCAGTTATTCAATGATATCCTAGCCATCGGCGCTGACGAGAGCCAGTCGGGGCACTTCATCGGCAGCATCGTCTACGTCCATGACGATGTCTACACGGCGTCGGGCTTGCGCGAGCTGACGATCATTGACGGGCAGCAACGGCTGACCACGCTGACTTTGATCTTCATCGCGCTTTACCGGCATGCCATCGCCACGGGGAAAGATCAGCAAGCCCAGCGCATCTATAAGACCTATCTTATCAACGAGTTCGCTGAAGATACCGAAAAGCTGAAGCTGAAGCCGACGGACAACAATAAGGTGGCCTTGGCACAAATCATGGACCCCAAGGAAGCCGTGAAGGCCAGCGGCTATTCGCGGCTGATCGAGAACTTCCGTTTCTTCCAAACGCGCATCACGGAAACCAACTTTGATGTTGTTCAGCGCGGTCTGCCAAAACTGATCTTTGTCGATATTGCCCTCGATCGACAGAAGGACAACCCCCAGCGGATTTTCGAGAGCTTGAATTCGACGGGCCTAGAGCTTTCGCAGGCTGACCTGATTCGGAATTACATCTTGATGGGGCTGCCACGGAAAGAGCAGGAACAAGTTTTCCGGAAGTTTTGGGAGCCTATCGAGGCAAATGCCAGAAACCTTGAGGTGAACGAAAGCCGAGTGTCGGATTTCATTCGAGATTTTCTAACGCTGAAACAGAAAGACATTCCCAATAAGGGTGCGGTCTATGAAAAGTTTAAAGAGCGTTATCCGGCTCCTAACTCTTCCGACTTAATGGATGCCCTTGAAGAGTTGCGCGAATTTTCCAACGTTTATGCGCGCCTTCTGAACCCCAACCTGGAAAACGACCCTATGATCCGGCGCGAGGTGGGTTACATCCGGATGCTAGAAGTAAATGTGGCCTTTCCTTTCCTCATGCCGGTCTATCGGGATTTCACGGCCGGGACCATTTCTAGCGACGTATTCGCGTCCGTTCTGCGACTTGTGCAGAGCTACGTCTGGCGCCGGTTTATCCTAAGCCTTCCTACAAATGCCTTGAACAAGATTTTCATGAGCCTTTACGACCGAGTCGAACCCGCAGAGTATCTGGTGTCGATCGAGCGTGCCTTGATGCAGCGCGGTGGGAGCCAGCGTTTCCCGCGGGATGCAGAGGTTATGGCGATGTTGCGGGAGAAGGATATCTACAGCACCAAAAGCCGGACGCGGACATATTTCTTCGACCGCTTGGAAAACCACAAAAACAGGGAAGTGGTGGATGTCACAGTGCCGGGCATAACGGTGGAACACATTTTCCCTCAAAATCCGGAAGCAGGTTGGCGGAGTGAGCTGGCAGCTGACGAGTATGCTTTGCTCGGGGAGCAATACCTCAACACAGTTGGGAACCTCACTCTTTCCGGAAACAACGGTCGGTTGGGGAACAAGGTTTTCGTCGACAAGCGTGACATGAACGAAGATGGCGGCGAGCAGGGGTATCGCTTCAGCCGCCTATGGCTCAACCGTGATCTTCAGACCCTTGATGAATGGGGAGTCCAGCAGGTTGAAGCCCGGGCTGATCGTATCGCAAATCGCTTTCTGGAAGTCTGGCCAGCACCTTCGATCGACGTTCTCGCGGAACCGAATGGCGATGAAGTCAACATTTTCGACTCGGAGGAGCCCCGCTTCAAGCGCCTGGACTATGCGGTTTTCCTTGGCACACGTTTACATGTAACACAGGTCGCCAAACTCTATGTCGAGGTTTTTGAGCAGCTACTGGTCCTGCAGCCAGAGTCATTCCAAGGTACAAAGCTGGGAGAGAGAATACAGCTGACGTCCGAACCCGACACACTGCGTCAGGCGGTCAAGATCGCGGAAGGCTATTTCATTGAGGGCAATATTGACTCAACCAACAAGTTTGAGCGCCTCAAATTAGCGTTGACTGAACTGGGCATGGAAGAGGAGCTTTTCATCAAATTTGCATAGGTTGCACGACTGGATCGATGCGTTGATGCTGCCATGGCCGAACCTTCGGCATCGCCGTTGTCACCTCCATATCCCGCAACATGCGCCCTGCCAAAAGCCCATCGCGCAACCAATCCAGCGCCTGCCACCAATCCTCATAGCCGCGCCGAACGGAGGCGATCTGTTCCGGATGCGGCCGCCAGGTGACCGGACAGGCCAAGACCTCAATGGTGCGCCATTTGCCCCGGGTCAGCACCCGTTCAGTGCCAACCACCACCGTCGTCGACCGCTCGCCGTGCTGATTGCGTTTGATTTCCACCGGCACGCAGCGCGGCACGACGCCGGGCATCCAGTCCGGGGTCATCCCGGCCCTTGCCAGTTCGGCCATACGGATCGCCATGCGGATACCGCCGAGGCTGTCAGGGATCCCGGCAACGGTGGCGGCGATCACCTCTGCGTCTGGGTGGGTGTAACTGCCCATTTTGTGCTGCCCGCCGTCCACTTTGCAGCCAAGTATGGCACGCTGGAGGAGGACGTATTCGAGGCCAAAGCCAAACCCTTCCTCCGTCACGTCTTTTGGCGGCGGCAATTCCAGCTGCGCCCGCTCGACCCGAAACGCCCATTCCAGCGCCGCCTGGACACCCAGCGAGCGTTTGACTTTTGCACCACCCGCGCGGCCGATCCTGCCTTGGGCGCTCATGGCTGCAATCCGTCAAACAGGCTCATCTGCGTTGGGCCTTCCGTCCCGGTAGTCGGTTGCCAAATCCACGGGCCCGAGGCCATGGGCAGCCGCGAGAGAGCGCCACGCATGTGCTGCTGCCAGAGGATGAACTCCGTTGCCGAGCAGGCGCAAAGCGCGTGCCCGATGGGCCAGCCCATCAGCCATCCGACGAAGAGCGGGTTCAGCCGTCGCCGCGACCGGCCCTTCAGGATCCGCCGACATGCGGCGCGCCCATGCGATGCAATCATTGAAGCCCAGAGCGGGCGCGAGATCGGGGCGTGATGGGAGCACTGCCGCCCATCCGGCATGATCGCCGGGACCGGGTGGGTGAAGCCCTGCTCCGCTCGGTAATGCAGAATATCCATCCGACTTTTGCCATCGGCCCGTATGACGCTGGTCTCGCTCGATCCCTTCCAGTTCTGCGCCGCCGGGGTCGGCCATTGCAGCGCTTGCGCCGACAGCTTCGGCTCGCCCCGGCTGTTGATCTTGCCGCGCAGCCGGTCCATCTGATCGTCCGCCACCGGCGTTTGCCATTGCGCCGCCTGCGCTGGCAGGGGCGGCACCCCGCCCGAGCCATAGCTCTGGCCCGGCCCACCCTTCGCGCCGTCCGTAGCCTTGGGTGTCGACCAATTGTTGGTGATGCCCAGCGCCAGCGCTTCGGCCTTGCGGGTGAAATCGCTGTTCCCCGCCGGATTGTACCGATCCGTGCCGGGATGCAGGCTCAACGGTGTGGGCCAGGATGAAGATGCGCAGCCGCTGATGCGGCGCGCCGACTTCTGCCGCCGAGAACAGACTCGCCGCAGGCGTGTAGCCCATGTCCCAAAGTTCTCGCAGCACGGTCTCAAGCCCGAGGGTGACGTGACCGGGGACATTTTCGAGGAAGACCCATGCGGGGCGGCATTCTCGGGTGATGCGGGCGACATCGGGCCAGAGGTGGCGGGGGTCGTTGGTCCCTTCGCGCTTGCCAGCGGCGCTGAAGGGCTGGCAGGGATATCCGGCGAGGACGATGTCGAAGGCGCCGTGAAAGACCCGAGCATCGAAACTGCGGAGATCATCCCAGATCGGCGCCGGGGCGAAATAGCCTGCGCGCTGGGCGGCGATGAGCACAGTTCGCGGCCAGTCCTCCCACTCGACAAAGGCTCGGGTGTGATAGCCGGGCTCAGTGAGCATGAGGCCCAGATCAAGGCCTCCGCCACCTGCGCAGAGGGACAATCCGTGCCGGGGACGAAGCACCATGCCATTCACAGCACCCCTCGCTGGCGCAACCGTTCCGTGGTCACCAGTCTTCGCGTCAGCATCGCCCCGCACATGGCGTTGCTGATCATGCTGGGAGGCAGAAACTTGTCCGAGTTGACGATGTCCGCATAGAATTTTGCCAGTTCATCCGGGTTAAGCACCGGCTTGACTTGGGGCTTGCGGCTGCGCTTGGCGTTGCGGCCACTGCCACTTGCGGCAGCTTGTGCATCGCGCTGGGCCGCGCGTTCCATGAACCTATCGAGGGCCTTGGGGCCATCTGGCGGATTGGGATGATCGCCCCGGCTCTCGGTCGCCACCTCGATGATCCGATCCTCGGTCAGCCCGAGATCATCGATCCAGCGCTGGACGTGCAGCTTGGCGGGCCAGCCCTGCCACCAGGCGGGCAGCGTGGCGTTGGCTTTGAGGCCCAGTGCTGTGAGCAGCTCTGCAAAAAAATCATCCGAAACTTTCGCGCGTGCGTCCTCCTCCTCCTTTACAGGTTTACTTAAGGGTTCTCTTACAAGGTTAGTCTCCGGATTCCGGAGATGGCTTTGGGTAAAATCCGGAGATGGGATTGGCGAAAACCCGGAGATGGCCCCATGTCCGGAATCCGGAGTTGGGTCGGTGTGCTGTTCTTCCTCCGTTCCGCAAAAGCCGTCTCCGGTTTCCGGAGTTGGCTCTTGTGGAAACCCCTCTTCAAACCCCAGGATGTAGCGGGTGGCCTGACGCTTGTGGGTGCGCGGATCATGGATGCGGACGCGGTGGATCAGACGCAGCTCTTCCAGCTTGGTGAGGTGGTCGTTCAGCGCCGAGATCGACATCTCTGCGTCGTCGGCCAGCCGCGCCTGCGTCGGAAAGCAGCCGAAATCCGGATTGTGCCGGTCGCAGAGAAACCAAAGCACGATCTTGGTGGCAGGTTTCAGCCCGCGTTGCTGGATGGCCCAGACGGTCGCCTTGTGGCTCATGGCGCGACCCTCCGAACTGGAAGTTGCGCGCGACTGGTGAAGCCATGGTCGGCCAGCGCGCCCAGCGCATCGTCGACCGACCGCACCAGCGCCCAGCCGAAGCCTTGGGCGCAGACCGTGTCGCGAAACACCTCCTGCGATTTGCGCAATCGGCCGGTGGCGCTTTTGACCTCCAGAAACAGCACGCAGCCGCCACAGATCACGATCAGATCGGCAAATCCGGCATGGACGCCCATGCCGACAAGGATCGACTGGCGCTTGGCACCGCGGGGTCCGGCCTCAGTCACTTCGTTGACGCAGTGATGAACGATGGCATCGCGCGGCAGGGCGAACCGCAGTGCCTGCACGATGGCGCGCTGGGCATCGGCTTCGGGTGTGCTGCGCCGGTTCATGCGGCACCTCCTTTCGGAAAAGCGGCTGCCGCGATGGCGTGCAGCGGCCGCCGATCCAGTAGGCGCAGCAGCTCCAGCGCATCGCCACACTCAACGGCATCGTTGGTCTGACCGATGACAACCCGTGCCGCGAGGATGACCAGCGAGTCCGGATGCTGGGTGGTGTCAGCGAGGACGCCGCGCGCCTCGGTCAGGCGGTCGTGCATCCAGTCGCCAGTGGTGGACGGCGGGATTACAGGAGAGTGGGACAAGGGGTGGTTCATTTCCGCCCCCGCCGTGTCCGCGCCGGGCGGGTCTGTTCCTGCGCGTTGATCCAGTTCTCCACTGTCGTGCGCCGATACAGCACCTTGCGTCCGATCCGCGTGCAGGGCGGGCCAAGCTGGCGGGCCTCCCAGCGGGCCAGCGTGTCGCAGGCAATGCCGAGTTCACCGGCCAGCTGTTCGCGGCTGATCCAGTCGGCCAGCAAGTTGAGGGGTTGGTCCTGCGTGGCAGGGGCTATGGTCTGCATTTCGGTCTCCTATCCAGATCCCGGCAGATGCCGGAGACGGGGCGAGGGAAGCAGACGAGAAGGACCGGAACCTAGGCAGAGACCGGAATTGAAAGGCCGGAGACAATTCCGGTCCTTGTTTTATTGGGTTTGTGCTGCTGACCCGGAATGCGAATCGGAAACGCCGCCCAGCGCCATTCCGACATTTCCGGTCATCTGTGGCAGATCAGCCCTGCTGATCGAGGCGCGTAACGCTGCAAGCTGGATTTCATCGGCAGGGCGCGACGCCAACCGGGTGGCGCGGGGTAAAACACCCGTTCCGGCGTCAGGGCAAGGCGGGAAAATCGCTGCGGCGGTAAGCATCGACGAGGCTGCGCACTTCAGGCGGGGAGATCACCTCGACAGCATCGCCCCATTGATAGAGGTGCCAGGCCATTTCCAGCCAGCCCCCAGCGCTGAACCGGACGGTCAGGCTGCCGTCGGCCTCATCCTGCATGTGCTGGTCAGGATGGAAGATGAAGGTCCGCGCGACCCCGGCCGCTGAAGGCGCAAATCGCCATTCCACTGGCCCATATTCTGCATCGGAATGGAATGACCCGAACGCCCGGGCCGCGTGTTTGCCAAGATCGAAGTCGGGATCGCGCAGGAAGGAATTCTGCAGCAGGCTGGCACTTGCAATCCGATCCAGACGGTAATGGCGATACTTGCTGTTACCGATTTCGCGGGCAATCAGATATCCACGCATGCCGAACAGCACGCCATAAGGTTCGATCGGCCGCGACCGTGGCGCGGTATCCTGCGCCGCTGCATAGTCGATTTGCATGGTGAAGGGGCCTTTCAGCGCAGCGTCGATCACGCCCAGAACATGGGCAGAATACTGCGCGCGGGGTCCGGGGCGGCAGGCGTGGCCCCGTGCTTCCAGCACCGCCTCGGCATCCACCTCGGCACGCCGGGCAAAGGTCGGCGGCATCGTCGCCAGCAGGCGGTTGCGCAGCGATGTCAGTGCCGTGACCTCTGTCGCTGCCCCGTCGCGTTCCGCGCGCCGGATGCCCATTTCAAGCGCCGACAGCTCGCTGTCGCGGATACCCTGCATGTGCAGCAGGCGGCTGTCAGGCAACTGCCACCACTTGCGCCGGGCTTGGTCGGTCCGGGTTTGGACCATCGGGAAGGCGACCTCCAGCGCGCGTGACATGCGCTGCGCCGTGCGCAGGGTCACGCCGAAGGTCTCCACGATCTGCACCAGGCTGATGCCACCGGGCCGTGCCGCGGCCTCTTCCGCCAGACGCATGATGTCGAGGGCCTTGCCCAGCCTTTTGTTATCCATCTTCAATCCCTGACCGAACCTGACAGGGATGTTAACGACAATTCGCCTAAAACAAGAATAGCTGTCTTGGTCAGCTCAAGCCGATTCTACCTGTGCGTGTTTCAGATAAACGAGGTGCATTTCACCCGGTTCTCCAGACATGGCCGATTGAAGACACCTTGAGGCGTGTTTCTGGATGGCGAGCAGGTTGGCAAGCCGCTGGTCGGGAACGCGATCCCTGCCATGCCCGGTACTGGCCCGGGTATTGCTGAATGAAGAAAGGACGTACCAGCCATGACCCTGCCACCAAGAGCCTTCTATTCCCTTACCGAAACATCCGCCCGTTGGGGTTGTGCCGCTGCCGATCTGGCAGGATGGGCGGCGACCGACCATCTGACCCTTGTCACCAGCATCGCCTCGGTGATCTGTGGCAAGCAGCCGGTGGCCGGGATCGTGGTGGTTACCGCCGCCGACATGATGCGGATGTTCCGCCGTCATGGCCCGAGCGACGAGGAATGCCGGGTGTTCCGGATCCGGCCGCAGGGCAGTACGGAATGGCAATACATCACCGAACCGGCGGATGGCGTATTGATCAAGATCACCGATCTGATGCTGCTGGCCGAGGAGGTGCAGAAGTTCGAGGACGAGCGCGATTTGCTGCGCCGCCACTTCGTGTCGCCTGGCTCGGCCCCGCGTTACGATTGGGAGGGCATGAACATCATGCTGTTCCGCCGCATCAACGACCATGGCGTGCCTGCAACGCAGGCCGATCTGATCGCCGAGGTGCAGGACTGGTTTGCCCAGAACTCGCCCACGGGCGAGATTCCGGAGGAAAGTACGACGCGCAAGAAGATCGCGCCGATCTGGCGCGCGCTGCGCGAAAAGGAATGAGGCGACAAGTTTGACCCGATCAGGCGCTTTTGTGGTCCTGATCGGCGTCATGCACCAACTGCGGCCGGGGCCGGAAGATGCTGGCAACGGCATTGACCCCGTCGCGCAGGGGCGAGTCCATCAGATGGGCATAGCGCTGGGTCGTTTGCATCTGCGTATGGCCCAGCAGCTTGCCGATCATTTCCAACGAGGCCCCGCCGCTGACCAACAGCGATGCAAAGGTGTGGCGCAAGTCGTGGATCCGGACGTCGGGCAGATTGGCCTCGGTCTGGATTCCGATCCAGAACCGGCGGATTTCCTTGACCGGCTGGCCGGGCGTGTCGCCGGGAAAGAGCCACGGATTGCCGCGCGGCACCAGCAGTGACCGCTCGCGCACGATGGCCGCCACATCGCCCGAGATCGGAATACGGTGGATCTTGCGCTGCTTGGTGGTCGCGGCAGGTTTTGACCAGCTGCCGAGGTCAAGGTTGAACTGTTCAAACCGCGCCTGACGCACCTCGCCCGACCGCGCGCCGGTCAGCATGCAGAGCCGGATAATCCCCGCCGCACGCTGATCCTTGGCCGCATCCAGTGCCTTGGCCAGCCGCCCGATTTCTTCCGGCGTCAGGAACCGCTCGCGTTCATCTTCGATCCGGCGGCGGAAGCCGCTGGCGGGATTGTCGGCGCGCATGCCCCAGTCGATGGCCAGCGTGAACATTTTGCGCAGCACCTCACCCACCCGGTTGGCGCGCACCGGCGTGGGCTTAGGCCCCTGCAGCTTGCGCGCCCGATTGTTCGGCTTGGCCTTCGAGGGCCGGGCGCGGCCAGCGGCGATCTTGGTCAGCAGCTTTTCCACATCGGCCTTTGTGATCTCGGTAACCAGCTTCTTGCCCCAGTCGGGCGCTACCAGCTTGTGCATGATCGTGTGTTGATCGGCTGCATTGCGGGCGGCAAGGTGCGGTGTGTGTTCCGCCAGATACCGCGCGATCATGTCGTTGACCCGCGGTGCCTCGCGCGACGTCTCCCGCAGACTGAGGGGATCGATCCCCTCATCGATGTCGCGCCGCAGTTCCTTGGCCCGTTCGCGCGCCGCGACCGCGTTCCACTCCGGCCAGCGCCCGATGGTCATCCGTCGCTGCCGTCCCGCGATCCGGTAGTCCAGCGTAAAGGCCCGGTTGCCCGAGGGGTAGATGGTGATCGAGAACCCACGTACGTCGGTGTCGAAGATCTGGTAATCCCGCCCCAGGTTTTCGGCCTCCCGGACGGTTTTCTCATTCAGTTTCAGCCTGTTGACCATGGATTGCTCCCCATCTGCCCGTCCGACATGAGGCGTAGATTCGCGCCCATATCAAGCTAAGCATGGCGACAGGGCCGGAATGCAGGCGGAGACCGGAATTGGGGAGGGGTTGGGCGTTCCGGTGGCGAGAGCTCGCTTCCCTAGGCGCGGAACAGGCAGCTGTGCAGCGTACCCAAAATCAAATGTTGGCCCCAACCGCCGAACACGCAGTCACTCGGTTAGGGGGAATCCAAACTTCAGCCGATCAAACAGGCAGGCCAGCTTTCTGAAATAACTTGAGTAGGTTGAGTTCTCGGAGTTGAACTTCTCTCGATTTGCAATCAAAAATGTGTGGAGCGCATCCATGTCAATCTGGTCGTCATTTTGAAACTGGAGAAGGATTGACGCCTTTTGTGGCGTAACCAGATCAATGATCTCCTGCGTGGATTTTCCTACGCAAATCCTGTCATATTGCCCCTGGTATCCCGCCAATCGTCCAGATTGGGAGCGCCGAATAAGACCCTCAATAGAGCCGTGCTTCGATGATTTCAGGGCCGTAATACTGTCAATACCAGATTGGCGGAGGTATCGATAAACAGGTATGTATTTATTTGGGCGTCTGAGAAGTGATGGATACACGCCACTCAGAAGATCGTCGGAATTGAACTTAGAAGAAGGTGCTAAAATATCATCAAACACTTCATCCAAGGAAATTCCCTGATATCCCTTTTGTGTAATCTTCTCGTGAAGGCCGGCGACTCCAACTCCAACGACAAATTCAATATCGTCTTTATTCTCAATCTGATCAATATCGACAACCGCCAGCTTTCCATGAGATTCCGTGTCGCGAACTAAGTCGTACATTTGCTCTTTACAGTAGCGCAGGATCCGCGAAGGAATTTTCCTTTTAGTTGTTTCAATCGCATCAAACACTTCCGTGAAATCATTTGTCTTAATCACGGTAATGTTCAGATTGGTCTCGCCAATGGCCATCATCGATGGTTGAAAGCCTCCCGGCTCATTTTGACTGCACCGCTGCAGAAAAATAAGATTTCTGCCAAACTTGTCGAGTTTGTCTTGGCTCAAGCAGCTTACAATTGACGAGATTATGCTTTGAATATTCTTGTCACCTAAGCTGTATCCCATGAAGATGACCGGGTGCTCAATAAATATAGTGATCAACTTGGCTGCAAGGTATGCATTCTTTGCTTCAAACCTATCATAATCTTCTTGGGTCAGCACAAGGCTATTTGGTTGGCTTGCGCAACCATGAATCTTATAAATCTCCGCTACAGATTGCGGATTAGAGAATAGCAATTCCTCTTGGCCAATAAACACCTTATAGTCGGGGAAAAGCTCCTCAAGAAATATATCCCAATTTGTGGTTATTATTCCGTCAACGTTCAGTCGCGGTATTGCTGCAAGCTCCCTTGCGAGAGATTCATCAGGGACGCGTGTGTAAGATTGACGGGTCAGGTATGCTGCGATTTCAACTTTCAGAGCGGAAGCATATTCGCGAACGATTGCCTTATTGCTCGCTCTGGAGGCTGCATAGTTTTCTGAATTCCACCAAACCTCGTTAAAATCCTTCGCCATGAGGCTTGCGGCGCTTGGAAGGTCGTTGTTGGCTTGTGACGCATAATAACCGAATTCACGAATTTCGCCACAGAAGCTCGCAAGGAGCTCGTCCCACTGAGGAAGACCGATGTATCTGCGCGAAAAACCCGATCCGACAAACAAGAATGGAGCACCTGCGTTGTCGCCTAAGAGTTTTGTCAACTGTTCGGTGATGTCTGTCACAAGCGGTCTCCTCATTTCTGTGCAAGTGTATAGGAAAAAGCACAACTTGAGCAAGAAGCCACGCGGCTGCCTACCGGGTCTGATCGGGGCGGTCTCTCAAAGTCTGAGTACGTAAGACCACTCGAATGTGAAGGATTTGACGGTGCCTCCGTCCGTTCAATCGCCCGAGGGAAAGACGAGGGTCAAATGCGCTGCGGCAGCATGCTGTATGATTATGCTTAGATCAGAATCGTCCTGTCCACCTCAACGCCACCTCAACCCATGTATGCAGTTTTGGTCCGCTCCAACCCGCGACAATCCTTCGAAATCCGTGCATCTCCATCGAACGACGACCATCAGGTTTTGCGATTTCAAAGGCTTGTAGGCTAAGCTACTGAATTGAAAAGATTAGTGAAAATCTGGGTCCATAGGCTCATAACCTGAAGGTCGTAGGTTCAAATCCTACTCCCGCAACCAAAAAACAACGCTAAATCAAACGCTTAAAGCCCGACCTAATCAGTCGGGCTTTTGCTTGCGCGGTACTTGTCAACGCCTTGTCAACGTTTGACGAGTCCCCCCTCAAACAGGTGGCCTTTTTGGATCTGGCCTGCCCGAAAACCTTGTGGCAGCATTCCGTCATGATCAAATTCCGCACTCTCTCTAATGACCACCCTGACCTAAAGCACTCGCCGTTGCTGCGGGCGGCGCTGTTAACGCTGCAGTACGCGCAGGAGCACGAGGCCATTGGTTTGACAAAGACCAAGGCGTTCAAGCGCGTCTTCGTGCATTGGGCGGTTGAGCATTTTGACTGGCCCGGCAGCAGCGCGGAGGAGATGTTCCGCTACAACAAAGTCATTAACGAATACGAGTTCCCGCCGCTCGAGCTCCTGCATTTCCTCTTAATCACCTTGCGCTTGGGGCGGCACTTCAAAGATGAATTCCGGCTGACCAAGCGCGGTACGGAACTGGCACAGACACCGGGGAAGCTATTCGCTGAACTGGTCCCCTTCTTCATTCTCCAGATCGATCACGCGTCCTATGCGCGCTTTGAGGATCGTCCATTCGGCAAGTGGGATGTCTGGATGAACGTGATCAACGTCGAGGCAGATCACGGGACAACCGAAGGCGCGTTGTTCGCGGCGTTCTATGGCGAGGAACATGATTGGGACATTGCGGGATGGCGCGAAATGGCCACCTTCTCATCTTGCGTCTTGCACCCACTTGAATGGGCAGGGCTGCTTGTCCAGACCCGTGAAGAGCGCGAAGGCAAACATGTGCATCACGTCTTCAAGACGCCCCTGTGGCGCAGCGCCCTGAAATTGGACACCGATGACATGTTGCGGCCCGTATCAGTGCAGTGAAAACAGCACGAGACTCGTATAGCTGACGTTCATGCGTCGCGCAGCTAACGGCAGGAACGAGCCCGAAGTGACAGATGCTGCGCCATTTATGAACGGTCGCTTTTTGTGTCGCAGATGGGAAGTGGCCGGGCTTAGGCTTGCTTTACGAAGCGTTCAGGACATAGAATCAAATTGGGTTTTGACCGTCGAATTTGAGCCGGAGTAATCGTCGTATGGAGACAACCAAAGCATCTTCCTTTGGTCGACTAACTGTCATTATTCTTTTGGCAATGACGTTCCTTACTCTGAATGCTGGCATTTTCGATGGCAGGACGCTTAACGGCATATCGGTCTGGACCAAACCTACAAAGTTCAACGTGTCTTTCGCACTCCATGTCGTGACTCTATTGATTTTCATATCTTTCTTGCGAGCGGACATTCAAAAAAGCCGCACGATCCGTTGGACGCTTTCGGTCACCTGTGCGGCCGTTCTGCTGGAACTGTTTTACATCGCCCTGCAGGCGGCACGGGGACGCGCCTCCCATTTCAACCGCGACACACGTTGGGAGGAATTCGCTTACTACGGTATGGGGGCTGCCGTTTTCGTTGTCATGATTGGAACGGTGATCATTGGCGTCGCGATTTGGCGTGGAGCCCGCAGTGAGATCGGGCCGGGCCTGCGGACGGGGGTGGTTCTTGGGGCAACCCTAGGAACGCTTGCCACTCTTGTTACAGCTGGCGCGATGTCCAGCATGCAACTGACCCCGACCGGACATTGGGTGGGCGGCGATCTGACGGACGCCACAGGATTGCCGATTGTGGGTTGGTCGACGACTGGCGGCGACTTGAGGGCCCCACATTTCTTTGCAACCCACTTGATTCAGACACTTCCCTTCATTGGGTGGCTCTCCGACCGTGTCACGCCCTCTTTTGCGAGGGGCCCTGTCTGGATTGCTGCAATCGTGGGGCTGACTATCGTCTGGGTTACCTTTGGGCAGGCATTGGACGGCACGCCCCTGTTGGGATCGAGCGGGGCACCATAACTGATCTTGGTGTAGCCGCCGCGAATGAGACAGGCCTTTCCGAACCGGTCATCGCCGACCAACGCAGCGAAGGTGTCGGGAGAGCCCTCATTGCAGGATTTTGCAGCTTGCACGAATGGCCGCTTCAGGAAACTCATGCAGTTTGGCCTTAGTTTTTGCGTTGGGTGCCTGAGTTATTGTCGTGGTCCTGAAAACGACTCTTCTTGGTTTGGACGATCATCAAACGCCTCTAGACGCCTCCAAAATTTCATCGATTAGAATGTCGATATCGGCGAAATCTGTTGCATGGTTGATGATCGAAACACGGATAATCTGACGGCCCAGCCAAACACCATGACTGGGATAAACCATTGCCTTCTCTTGAATCCTCTTTAACACCGTCGTCGTCTTTTCGTCGGTCTCGCAGGCTATGGCCACCTGATTGAGCACAACGTCATTCATGATCGTGATGGCGGCCTCAGCGGCCAATCGATCCGCCAGATATGTCGCCAATGCACAATGATGCGCGATCATCGCGCGAACACCTTTGGCGCCCAGATGTTTAATGATGGCATAACTTGGAATGCCTCGCGCGCGGCGGCTTAGCTCGAGCGTTGATTCACTTGGCTCCCAGGTTTCTCCGATCTCCGGCAAATAGTCTCCGCGCGCGCTCATCGCGGAGACGAGGTCAGCGCGGTCGCGCACGATGCAAAGCCCTGCGTCATAAGGAGCGTTAAGCCATTTATGCAGATCGACGGCCCAGCTGTCTGCGCGATCTACACCTGCCAGACGATCCCGCAATTCGGGCACAGCATGTGCCCACAGTCCGAACGCACCGTCGACATGCACCCAGCCACCTGCCTCGTGGATCAACGGAATAGCCTCCGCGAACGGGTCGAAAGCACCGGTGTTGATCTGCCCCGCCTGAAGAATAACTAAAGGAGGATTTTTGCAGGTCGCCAGCGCTGACCGAAGCGCGTCGATGAGAATACGGCCCTGATCATCTGTTGCAAGGCGTGTCGCGCGACCAAGCCCGAGCCCAGCGTAGCGTACGCCAGCCATTGGCGCAGAATGGGCCGCATCACCTAAGAAGACAGGAACGTCAGGCGCACCGAAGAGACCATTTTCATAAACGTCCCACCCCTGTCGTTTCAGCAATGTGTCCCGCGCGGCAATTATACCTTGGGTATTTGCCACCGTGGCCCCTGAGACAATTCCGACCCCACTCTCCAAAGGCAAGCCAAGAAGCTCTAGACACCATTGGCACACCGTCTGTTCGATGACAGCTGCAGACGGACTTTCCCATGAAGAAGCCGCGTTCTGTCCCCACGACGTCACAAGGAAATCCGCTGCCGCCCCAACGGGCATAGATCCACCACAAACATAGCCGAAAAACCGTGGGGATGCATGACCTTGGAGACCCTTGCCAGCAGTGGCAATCAAGTTGTCGATCACAGATGATGCAGATGCGCCTTGTTGGGGAAGGGTTGTGTCGAACTGTGATGCGAAAGCGGCAGGCCTCAACTCCGGCTTGACCGTAGATGAGTTGAGGCCAGCACGATATGCCACGGCCTCTTGCGCGGCTGCCACCATAGCCATGCGGTCGTCGTCACTAAGCGGCCGTTTCTCATTGCTCGACACGTGTCTATCTCCAATCAAGTCATGCCCCACCAAATGTTAATGAGCACCCATAAGTTAGTCGAGGTATATTCCCAATCCAAGTGAGGGCGTGTTTGTCGACCGAACGGCCATTCATACCGACACCATAGAAGCGGCCATTGGTTGGAGTGAAGTGAAAGTCTGCTTCGCCGACAAGGACGAAACCGCTCTCGCGGTATTGGCGCTTGTGGCGGGTGATGCGCGCTGATGGGAGCGTAGCGATTTGGTGAACTGACGCACCTGTCGGACGATTGGGACCTTCTCAATCTGACGATAGGAGGTTTCAATGTCAGACCAGTATGTACCGGCGCTGCGCCAGCGGTTTCTCGAAGACATGCGGATCAAAGGGCTGCAGTCGAAGACGCAGACGATGTATTTGCGAGGGATGCGCGATTTCACCCTCTTCTTGGGGCACGCGCCGGATAGCGCCACGCCAGAAGAATTGCGGGCGTTTCAACTGGATATGAAGGAACGCGGAGTTGGTGCGCCGACCTTCAACAACCGGCTGACAGTGTTGAGTTTCTTCTTTGCAACGACGTGTCCGCGCCCCGAGATGAAGCGGCATATGCGATATCAGCGTGCCGCCAAGAAGATCCCGGTGGTGCTGAGCGCCGAAGAGGTCGCGCGTATTCTTGAAGCCGCGCCCGGACCAGGGCTGAGGTATCGGGCAGCGTTCAGCGTGGCCTATGGTGGCGGGTTGCGGGCGAGTGAAGTCACGCATTTGAAGGTTGGCGATATCGACAGCGACCGCATGTTGATCCGGGTGGACCAGGGCAAGGGCGGCAAGGACCGCCATGTGATGTTGTCACCAAGCCTGTTGGATCTTCTGCGCGACTATTACCGCGAAGCGCGTCCAGGGGGCTGGATGTTCCCGGGTCGCAATCGCATCGACCCGATCTCGACGCGGCAGTTCAATCGGGCTTTCGGGGTAGCCTGCGACTTTGCCGAGATCAAGAAGGCTGTGTCACCTCACACGCTCCGGCACAGCTTTGCCACACATCTGCTTGAGGGCGGAACCGACATTCGGGTCATTCAGGTTCTGCTGGGGCACGCCAAGTTGGAAACGACGACGATCTACACACAGGTGGCCACCAAGACGATCCGCGACGTCACCAGCCCGCTTGATCTGCTGGTGCGCAGGGAAGCTGGGGCCGGATAAACCTCGGCTCCGATGCCCCGCCCCAAACTGGAGGTCGCGGATATCTTCCGCGCCCATGGTGCTGCCTATCGCCGGGACCACGCCGGACACCTTAACCTGCCGCAGTTGAAGGTGATGTCTGCTATCGAGGCTTGCCGGACCGCAGCGCTTGGCGGGCATGTCGCTGCCTGTACCAAATGCGATCATCAGCATGTTGCCTATAACTCCTGTCGCAACCGGCATTGTCCAAAGTGTCAGGGCGCGGCAGCCCAGGGCTGGATGCAGGCGCGGATGGAAGACCTGTTACCGGCCGAATACTTCCATGTGGTCTTCACCTTGCCAGCCCAGATCGCCGATATTGCCTATCAGAACAAGGCAGCGGTCTATGGTCTGCTGTTCAAGGCGTCGTCACAGACGCTGCTGACCATCGCAGCTGATCCAAGACACCTTGGCGCAAAGATTGGCATGACCAGCGTGCTGCACACATGGGGGTCTGCGATGACCCATCACCCCCATGTCCATGTCATTGTGCCGGGCGGTGGGCTATCGCCGGACGGCGCCCGCTGGACCGCCTGCAGACCTGGGTTCTTCCTGCCGGTGAAGGTCCTGTCGCGACTGTTTCGGCGTTTGTTCCTCGAAGGTCTGATCCGGTTGCACAAGGCAGGCAAGCTGGTCTTCTTCGGTGATCTGGCAAAGTTGGCTGACCCGGATACCTTCGCGGCCCACCTTGCCCCGCTGCGAAAAGCCGCCTGGGTCGTTTATGCCAAGCCACCCTTCGGCGGACCGGAGGCCGTATTGGCATACTTGAGCCGTTACACGCACCGCGTGGCGATCTCAAATCATCGACTGATCAGCGCCGATGCCGACACCGTGGCTTTCCGCTGGAAAGACTACCGTATCAAACATGGTGATCGGATGAGGATCATGCATCTGAGCACGCCAGAGTTCATCCGCCGCTTCCTGACCCATGTCTTGCCCTCCGGCTTCCATCGCATCCGCCACACAGGCTTCCTCGCAAACGGCATTCGCCGTGAACGCATCAAGATGATCAGGAAGTTGCTGGAAGTTGAAGCGGAAGCCAATAACAATGCCGATGAAGGTCAGACCGTCGATACTGACGAGCGCGACCAGTCTCAGCCTTGCCCGAAGTGCGGCGGTGCCATGATCGTCATAGAGACCTTCAAACGCGGACAAACACCCAAGTCCCGCGCGCCACCATGGGAGGACGCCGCATGATACATCGAGCAAACCCGGCCCTTCCTTGCGCAGACGCCGGACCGGTTGGTGCGGCCACCTCGCTAAAATCTGAGCTGCATCAGGCTTTTGGCAGAGAGATGGGAGATCAACTGGCCAAATCGGGCCGGGAGAACCGACACATTCGAACTGCCTGTCGTCATGCAACCGGTCGCCCCGCGCATCGGTTACCGCAGCCGTAGCCCACAATCCCCATAATATATCGAAACCCGCCCGCGCTTTCCTCCTTGTCGGATTTGTCGCCGCTGCATCTCGCGATGACAGCAGCCACAAACCTTAGACGGAGCTGCCGTATGCATTAACTTCGGGAATGTCGGCTTAAGCCGCTCAACTTGGAACAGACGCAACTATCAAAAACGCGAGGAAATCTTTATTTGGTCAAACGACCCGCTGTGAATGCGCCCGGATCAATCGCCATGAGATGTACATATTCAGTTGGAGCCAAGCCCAATTTTCTACACAAGCATTCAGAAGGCGTGTTCCCTTCTCGCACCCCGGTGAAAAAAGACCCAAAGCCATGGCGATCGCGCATGGCAAGCATCGAATTTGCGCCCATGATCAGGGCAATCCCCCCGCCCCGCCGCGATTCATCCGTCGCGAGCATCCCCCACCATACCTGGTCGGCCTTCGGGTGATCAGGATGAAACTGCGCAACCGCTGCAGTCGCCGCGACGACATTTCCGCTACGGTCGCGTGCGAACAAGCATACACTCGGACGTCTCAGCCCGCGGATGAACGAGCCCATAGGAAGTAGGACTCCGCAAGATTCTGTGAGCGCATCCAATTTGGCCAAATCATCACTTGGCGTTTGCTCATCTACATGTACGAGTTCGAGATCATCGGGTAAGTTGCGCGAAGCCAGAACCTTGGCTGCGGCGTCCAGCGATGCTGCTTCTCCTTGCCAGTCGACGAACTGATCTGTCTTCAGACCATGCCGCTCAAGCCCTTCGCGCCGAAGGTCGGCAACTTCGATCGGCGTTCCTTCGGCCATGCAAACGCCCTGAAGTCGCGCCATTGCGATTTGCTTCGCCAAATCGATGTCGTCCTGCGCGCTAAGACCCACCGCTCGGCCGTGGCAGGAATAGACCGGGTCATTTCTGACCAAGGTCCAAATACTGTCCGCTCTGCGTTGCAGGTCCTGCTGTTCAGGCTGGCCAAAAAACTCATTTGAAAATTCGATCATAGCCTATTTGTAACATCAGCAAACCTGATGTGTGAAAAAAAATAGGAACATATCACGGCGACCATACAAATGCAGACAATCGTGTTCGGTGCAGCATTCAGCACTTCGGGCTCTGAACGGCCGCTCGCTGCATTCGGCATGGAGGTCCGCTGTCAGGAAACGGACCAAACTTTACAGATTCCGCTTCCTGCGCTCCAGCCATTCGCACCAAACGCCATGATCGACTCCGTCACCAGCCGCCATGCCGCCATGATCCACACCCTTCGCTGTGATCGCCTGCCTCACCTGTGTGCACAATTGTGCCCTTTTGGACCCGCGACAGGCGGCGCCACTGCATGCCACTATCGTGATGCGACGACTCCGTGCCGCTCTTTGAAAACGTGAACCTGTGAAACGGGCCGGGCTTGCAGCTGCGGTCGAGGCATATGGTGCTTCCCGCAGGGCAGTTGCCCGGCCCGTTTTTATCTGCACGTGCCCGCCTGATCCCGCAGGACGGCACAATCGCTGAGCATTTGCACTACCACTGAACCGTCAGGCAAGGCTTCGACCTCTGCGGCGGCCCGCATCTGATCGGCTGTGCTGTATTGCACGACGGGCGGACAAATAGCCTGCGCGTCAGAACTGCCCATCGCGCAACCGCTCAGCAAGAGCATCACGATCAGCGGGGCGACGGCTGGCGGCGTCCAGCATCCGGCGTTGGATTTCATGGGTTTTCTCCGATGATGAAAAGCGCTCGGCTAGCCGCCCAGCGCGTTCGCCAGCGCGGCGGAGGTTGAGCAGAAACAGGATGATGGTGCCAACAGCCAGCCAGAGGCTCAACGCTTTGCCGGCCGGGCCACTTGCGAGGATCGCAGCAATCCAGCTGATCATCGCTGCCCCCGCTTCCAGTCATCGAGCCGGGCGTGAATGGCGATAGCGATGCCAATCAGCGCAACAGCAATGAACACCCAGCGCAGGGTATCGAGATAGGGCACCAGCGGCAGGATGGCGGATTGGGTTTCGGCCAGGATTTCTTGCGCCACCTCGACACCGGCCGCGCCGATAGTCGCCACGCCAGCAGCGCCACTGCCTTTCATGGTGCGGCTTTCGGCCAGCACTTCGCGTGCGGGCGGCGTTTCGGCCGCGAAGGGTACCGCGCGTGCCGGGAACCGCTCGCCCCACTGCCGGGCCGGTCCGAGATCGACATGGATAAAGCCAGAACGCGGGTAGAAGCCAAACCCGAGGAAGCCGATGGCGCGTGCAGCAGCTTCGAACGCCACTGGATCGTGGTTCGCCATGGCAATGTCGAAAGCCGTGCCGTTCATGTGCTTCGACGCCGTCGCCCCGCCCACCGCCCGGTTGTGCTCCGGACTGCGATAGGCGGAGCGCACGATCAGCGGCTTGCCGAGCCGGTCGCGCAGGGCCTGCAGCTTGTCGAGGGCGGCAGGGTTGATCAGCAGTTTGCCGGTGCCACGGCAGGCGATCTCGGCCGGGGAAAAGTTGCGCCAGCGCCAGGTGGCTTTGGGCACGTCGCGCCAGTGGTGATGGAAAGTTGTTGTCATTGGGTCCTCCGAGAACAAAAAAAGCCGCCTCGAGGGCGGGTGCGGGTTGGCGTTCGCGGTGTGCTGGTCGGCGCTTACGGCCCGCCGCCAAAGATCTTCAGCTTGATGGCGATGCCTGCCAGCAGTGCCAGCATCGCCGCGGTCGTGATCATCCGGACGGCGGTCTGCATGGCGGTGCGGCGGATGACCCGGATGCAAATGAGCAGCGAGCGAAGATCGCGGATGTCGAGCGCCGCTTCGTTGCCATCGAGGCCGACATCCGCGAGCGCGCGTTTCGCGCCCTTTTCGGCGGCGCGCGCCAGCATGGCCTCGAATTCGGCGTCGGGGATGCGCACGAAGTCGCCATCGGATCGTGGTGGTGTCATGGGGTGGTCCTTGCGTGGTCAGGTCAGACGGGTTCGATGGTGAGGTCCTGCACCCGGATCACAGTCAGATTGTCGAGCGGAAACAGTTCATCACCGTCGTTGGAGTCGGTCATGTGCACGGTGAAGGAGCCATCAACGTCAGGTGCGCCGGTCAGGTTCAGTCGGGCCTTGATGAACATCCAACCGGGGTAGGCCGGGTGTTCCTCGACCCAGACGTCGGACCAGTGCGTGCTGTGATGGCCGATGCGGGCCGCCGGGGCGGTTCCATCCGGGGTGATGTCGACGCAGAGTTCCCAGAGCGGGTTGACGAAGATCGTGTTCAGCAGCAGCCAGACTTTTGGCACGGTCTGGGTTTCCACCTTGCAGCGCATGCGGACGATCATCGGCCCAGCGGTCAGCGCCTCCCAGTTCAGCAGTTCCACATTGACCCGGCCAGCGCCTGCGTTGGTGCGCCATTCGCAGGCGCTGGTGGCGCCCGAGAACCCGACCCGGTTGGACCAGAGCGCGCAATTGTCCTTTGCCGTGCCCGCCGTCGACCCATTGATCCAGCGTGACCACAGGACCGTGCCGGACGGATTGTCGAACGGGTCAGTCCAGGGGCCGCCAGTCCCACCGCCCGCATTATCCATCTGATATCGCGCCGCGTTCCAGACGGCAGGAAGCATCAACCTCATAAGACGTTCCCCACCGCACCGATCAGAAGCCAGGCGTCCGTGTCGTATTTCCGCAGGACCGCGCCCTGCCACTGCGCTGCGATATCGACGGAACCAGCCGAGACCCCATTGATCGAGACGCCGGTATCAGCGGTGATTGAAACCACGCCCGCGCCCAGCGCAACCACCTCGATCTCGGCCCCGGTCGGGAAGGCCACCGCGCTGTTGGCGGGCACGGTCAGCGTGACGGCCGAGGCGCTGGTCATGTGGATGGCCGCCCCTTCATCGGCGATCACCAGCGTATACGACGCGGCCTGCGCGTTGATACTGCGCCGCGAGAGGACAACAGGGCCGGAGCCAAGCGTGCCCTGGGCGGACAGGTCGGCGCCCGACGCGAACAGGTCCCAATTTGTCAGCCAGCTTGCGCCAACACCCGGCTGGTCTGACGCGGCCGATGTGTGGACGGTGATGCAGATGTAGACCGACCCATCGTTTTCGACGACATCGTTCAGCGCATAACCGGTCGCGGTGACCCACGGACCCTGCCAGACAAAGGACAGACCGTCGGCTCCATCACTCCCGTCCGCACCATTGATGCCATCGGCACCGGGTGCCCCATCAGCCCCGTCCGCCCCGGCTGGACCCTGTGGGCCTTCGGGGCCAACCGTACCTGGCGGACCCTCGGCGCCCACCAGCGTCGCCAGATGTCGCGTAGCCCTTAATTGTGAGATGAGAAATTCAACGAAATCAACGGCTGTGCTTTGCCCTTAAATGTGAGATTTTGCCTTTAACTCCGATATTTTTGCCCTTAAACCTGAGACAGGGTTCACAGGCGTGTGCGGTAAATATCGATGGACAAAGATGGCGAAGGCACCTTCGAGAAGGAGCAACGTTTTCTCGCTGCGGTTGATCACATCGCGCAACGGCGTGCAAGAAGCATAGGCCCGATGGCAGTCGAATCTCACTATTAAGGGCAAAAAATGTAGCCGAACGCGCCGCGTCTCAGATTTAAGGGCAACGCGACAGCTGGCCGTCGCTGCTACGCGCAGCACTGGACCTCGTGCGCCTGCATGAGGCCACGCTGCATGTCGTCAGCGTCCTGCCAGATTTCGGCATGCCCCTCGTCGGCAGCTATTTCCGCAAGGATTACGAGAAAGACGCACTTTTGGCCTATGCTACCGCCCTGCGCGACTGGGTCGGCACGCATGTGCCCGACGATGTGAACGTGCGCCCGCATGTCCTGCACGGCTCAATCTATGACGAGATACTGCGCGCAGCCGACAAACTGGACGCAGACCTGATCGTGATCGGGTCGCACCGACCGGAGTTGAAGGACTATCTGCTCGGCCCGAACGCCGCGCGCGTCGTGCGGCACGGGCGGCAGTCCGTCTACGTCGTGCGCGATTGAGCCTGCGTTCCGCGCCAACACGTCGGGGACATCGAAACAAGCGTCGCTACCGACTTTGAAACCACCCACCAAACGCCGATGCGCTGCGTTCAGATGGTCTGCACCACCACGCCTTGCACAGACCCGCGCCTGCTCCCGCATGACCGCATAGTCACCCATCATCCCGCTGACGGCCGATCCGTCTGGGCATACCGAGAGGAGGCCCGCAGGCGTGTCGATCGTCTCCTGCGTTCAGCCGTCAATCTTAGCCAAAGTGAAGACGGGCCTTGGTTCAAAATCGGAAGAACGAGGCAAGAATGCACATCACCCGCGCAACGACACAGTCCGATCTCGATGCCGTTCAGCGATTTACCTTCCGTCAGTGTCGATGACTGGTGCCAACTGCGATGCCAGAGCCGGAAGGTCTGCTTTCCCTCAATCGGATCGAGCGTATTGCGCTGCAGCGAAAGTCCGGAATCCGCCAAAAGTGTGAGTTCGCTGTATGTAGACCAATGTTGGCTTTGGGGGAGCCGTTGAACAAACGGTCGATTTTGGTAATGTAATGTGGATGCAGACAGGTCCACTTTGAACCCGACTAGAGGCCCAAATCTTGGAACGGGCAGACGTCATCGTCAAATGACACATGGCGTCGTCGGAATTTTGCGCCTTCGACGTGTTCTGGTTTGCTGATCCGGTCCATTCGAAAGTGCCGGAAATCCTCGCGTGTGGGATCCCAAGCAACCAAATACCAAAGTGGCGGCAGGATCAGCATAGCCTGCGGTTCGACTTCTCGACTGGTTTCGCATCCTCTTGCGTCACGGTACTGAAACCGCAGACGTAGTTGATCCAGAAAGGCCGTCTCGAACGCAGGCAACAGTGCGGGGTCCATCGACTCCATGTCCGATACGTCTTGCTGCAGCGAGAGCTTTGCAACGTGCAGGCAATCGAGAAACCTGCGCAGGTCGCGCACTTTGTCTGGTGGCAAAGACTTCTCAATCTTGGCAAGCCCGGTATCGGCAAGATCCGAAAACGGCAGACTGTGGGCCGTACGCATTGCTGCAACGCTGATGAGAAGCGCAAATACCTCGGCTACCGAAAGTCGCGCCGTGGCCTGCGCCGATTGCGGTTCGAGCTGCAAACCGCCTCCTCGCCCGGACTCCGAATGGATGGCAAAGCCCTGATCGCGCAGTGCGCCGATGTCGCGCAGGACCGTACGTCGGGATGCTCCAACCTGCTCCGCGAGGTCATTGACCGTCGAAGTTCCGTTGCGGCGAAGGCTGCGCACGATGGCGTCCTGGCGGAGACGAGTATTCATTTCTCGACAATAGCACTTTTGGTGACAAAAAATGGCACCGTTTCATATTAGGCAGTTCCTATACATCTCAGTAAGGAGAATCCGACAATGCAACGCACCGCTGTAAACCCTTGGGACTGGTCCTTGAAGCTGGGCTACAATCAGGCCGAAATTATCGAAGGCACTTCTCGCCAGTTGATATGCGCTGGCCAAACTGCTGTCGACGGAGACGGCAACCCCCAACATCCCGGCGACATGCGCGGCCAAATCGGACTGGCGCTGGATAATCTGGAGGCGGTGCTGGCTGGCGCGAACATGGGTCTAAGCAACGTGGTCCAGCTTGGCGTCTATGCCACCGATGTGGATGAAGCGTTGAGAAATTTTGATCTACTTGGAATGCGATTTGGGCCGATCCAATGCGCCCCGCCGATGACGTTGCTTGGCGTGACCCGGCTCGCGATCCCGGGCTTGATGTTCGAGATCAAGGCGACTGCCGCAGCGTGATCCATAAGCTAAACAAAGCGGCCACGCTCACAGACCGGTCGCGGGCGCACCACTGTGCCGATCTTCCTGCTGGTGCCGCAGGTGAAGCTGCCGAAGCGGCTGGATCTCGCGCGGGATGCGGAACGGGCGCATGACGCGGTGCCGGGACTGATCGTGGCGAATTGGGTGGAGCGGAAGCTTGGAAAATGACTGCTCAGCAGACTGCACATCTGGCTTGCATCATTTTGATTTTGCGATGTCGCAGAAAAAATACCGCTTCAGACTTGGGAGTTAGATGCGTCGAGAGGTGAAACTATTTCTGCCAGAACCACTTCTTGCACTCGCGACGAACTTCCGGAAGGGTTCGGCCAATATCCTCCCGGTGATGAGCTTCCATCCGAGCCAGTTTTCTGCGCTGAGTGTGTCGGTTTGCCCAAAGACGGATCAGCTTCCAGACGGTCTCAAACCACATGGTTCGGCCAGCGACCGGTATGGACAAATGCACTGACCGGGTTTCTGCTGCGGGTCGCAAGTTCCTTCTCCTGCAATGTTGCAGGCAAGCTCGATGGTTCACCGAGATGGCCGATAGCGAGTATCGTCACCGCCAGAAGGTCAGCCGGAATGCCGAGTGACGCACACGCGCGCGCAGGATCGAAGCCGGCCATCTGATGAACGTGGAGCCCCAGGGCAGACGCCTGAAATGTCATATGGGCAACTGCCTGACCGAGATCGTAGCGGGCATGGGCATTCGGACTGCCATCCGGTTTTGCTGGATGTTCAAGCGCAAGCACCAAAATGGCGGCATTGCAGGCCCATAGTGCATTCGACTCCTTTAGACATCCGCAAAGCACATCGAAATCCTGCGTGCCTCGGACCGCATAGACGAATGCCCACGGCTGTAGGTTGTTCGCGGATGGAGACCAACGTGCCGCATCGAACATCGAAGCGATGGTCTCGTTGTCGAGAAGCTGGGATGAGAAAGCCCGCGGGCTCCATCTTGAAGCCAGTATGGCGTGGATCGGGTGATCCGTTCTTGCAGTTTTCTCTGGCATGGTGGGTGTCTCCTTTCCAGGAACTATTGCCACCCTTGCAATTCAAGCCAAA
This sequence comes from Roseicitreum antarcticum, assembly GCF_014681765.1. Classification (GTDB taxonomy): domain Bacteria; phylum Pseudomonadota; class Alphaproteobacteria; order Rhodobacterales; family Rhodobacteraceae; genus Roseicitreum; species Roseicitreum antarcticum. The sequence goes on along the minus strand of NZ_CP061501.1, from coordinate 37,720 downwards.
GCGCGTAGTTTTCGATGTGGTGTGCTAAAAACTCACAGGGTATCCAGTTTGCCTCGAAAGCTCCCTTCACTCAATGCTGTCAAGGCTTTCGAAGCCGCGGTACGCTGCGGCACGACAGTCGGCGCAGCCGCTGAGACAGGCGTTACTCACGGAGCGATCAGTCGCCAAATCCAGCAGCTGGAAGACTGGATCGGGCGTCCATTATTCCAGCGCGATACCGGACGACTGGTTGTTACCGATGCAGGCGCAGCTTTCGCGGAAATCGCCGGGCAGGCATTTGACCTTCTCCATGATGGGACACAGGCACTTCTGGAAGTGAGCGACAACGTTGTGCGCATCACCACGACGGCATCCTTCGCATCGGAGTGGCTGATGCCGCGCCTGTCGGATTTCCGATCGCAACATTCGCACATAGAAATCTGGCTGGAAGAAGGAAAAGAGATCGTCAATCCCCGGTCTGGCGGCTGTGACCTCGCCATCCGGATGGGCCTTGGGGAATGGCCGGGTGTAAATGTGGAGGCGTTCATGAGCGACAGGCTTTTTCCAGTTTGCACACCCGATATCGCCGCCAGGCTCACCCAACCTGACAGTCTCGACAAGTTACCTCTCCTTCACGATGACGATCCGCACGCGCAATGGAGCCAATGGCTGTCACAGGCTGGCATTGCGATGACCCCTGCAATGGCAAAGCGATTTGACCGGGGGGCCCGATTTGCCAGTTCGTCCCTGCTCCTGCGCGCAGCGGCTATGGGTCAAGGCGTTGCCCTTGCTCGCGAGCGCCTGGCGGAAAGCTGGTTGGAGAGCGGAAATCTCGTGCGCCCATTTCCTGTGTCGGTGGAGTTGGACCATGCCTATTGGCTTGTTACGCGGCACGGCATTGAACCTCGCCGCCCGCTGCGCATCTTCATTGCGTGGCTAAAGCAGCAGGCATCGCTGACATAAAGTCATCGTCTTCGTTGCTAACCGCGCACCCGCAACTCAGAACCTTGCGACAGGACCGTTCCATGCGCGGGGCATGGAGCCGAAACCATTTGCAAGATCATGATCAAGTAAAACCATGCCAACACCCCGCGAGAACATCCTTACCGCGCTGCACGTGCGGCTACGGGAATGGCTGACCCGCGATCATCACGCCCAGCTCGTCAGCATGGGTGAAGTCTGACCGGCCCATGTATCCCGGCTCCGGCGTCTGGCGGAAGATGATGTCGCGCTCGGGGCCACTCAGCGCCCGCCACGGCCGCACCCGCCGCTCCAGGGTGCGCCGAATACGGTCGTCGGGGAACGCCAGCGGATGTGCGCTTTGAAGGTGGCGCAACAGGGTGACCGCCTGCAACGCGCTGTCCATTTCCAAAAGAGGGAGAAGGTCGTTCTCCCAATAGCGTTTGAGAGGATCGCTCACCGTGCGGCCATGAGCGATCTTGCGCTTTGAGGGCGGTGTCGGGTCGGCATCGAAGCCCAAAATCGAAATGGGGGGCGGTCCGTTCGCTGAACCCGGCGCGGGCGGCCGCTGTGCGCTGACTGTGATTTTGAAGGTCGGTCATATATAATCTCAATTGCTGGTCGGTGATGGGTTTGTAGGCCAACCCGGATCCTCCGTTTGATGGCAGAGAAACCCAGCTTACCAACCCGCAGCGACCAGCACCTATCCCCGAAAATCGATCAGGCCGGTGGGGCTGAACGGAAGACGGGCATGCCCGTCTGGAGGGCAGTCCCACCGGCCAAGGTGGTTCTTATGACCGTAGTCAATCCCGATGTGCACAACTTTTCTGCCGCCTGCTTTGGCAGGCGCTTTATATAATTTGGATGCGAAGGGCAGGATGCCGGAGCTAACAGCGACGGCTGATCAAGCTCTTATCCGCGCGTCAAAGGCGCATACCGGCATACGTCGCGAGATCCCTGTTTCTGTCGCATGTGAATACGGCAAGCGCCGCTCTCTAACCACCTTGGGGGATTTCTCTGACCTGCTCCGGCACCCTGGCCATCGCATCGTTTGTGTTCAGGTTTGTTTTCCTTTCGGTTCTGGTGCTTCTTCATTGCCTCTAAAAGGCTGTGCAGCCGCCACGTCGCTGACCGCCACGCCATTTATGGCGGGCGGCGGCGTGGCGGGGGAAGCACATAACAATCACGCTGCACCTTCGGCGCCAGTCGGCTCGGTGATATGAGCGATGGCCCAAATGAAGCCGACAAGTTCCCGCGCTACTGCCGTAACCGCTAGCGCAGACTTCTTGCCCCGCGCCATCAGGCGATGGTAACGGCCACACAGGCGGACCTGGGCTTTCCATCCGATATCTTTCGCAGCCTGAGGGATGCCTTCCTGGCGCAACATCATTTGCGCGCCGATTTTGGCCGGGGTGCGGTATGACCAGGCCGCCTCGATCAGAACCGCTCGCGCCAGCACGTTGCCCGCCTCTGTGATCCCGCCTTGACGGCGCGTCTCTCCGCTGGACCGTTCCCCCGGCACAAGGCCGAGAAGCGCCATCAGCTGCCGTGGTTTGGCAAAGCGGCGGATGTCGCCAACCTCGCACACGACCGTCACCGCCGTTGACAGGGGCTCCTTGCTCCGTGCATATGAGAAGGAACCCGGTCTACTTGCTGCAGTTGACCGGATCGTGCTGCGAACCAAGGAAAACAACAAGCTGCTGGCAGTCAAATATCACATTTAAGGGCAACAAACGTCACCCAACGCGCCGCGTGTCAGATTTAAGGAGAACGCGACACGTACCTACGAATGTTGGTCGTTTGACATCTGTGGAACAAGCCAACCGGCCGAAAGCAGAAGAAGACCGGAATGATACTGCCCCAGAGGTCGGTGCATTGATTGGATGAGGGGAGGGCCGCGACGCTATCGCCGGAAACTCTTTCTCTCAACCCAATTCAAGGTCGTTTACCTCAAATACACGACCCGTTGGCTGATGCAACTGTCAATGCACGGTTGTCCGGTTGCGTATCCATGGCAGGATGAACGGCGTCAGATACATCGGCACCTGATAGCAGCCGATCACCAGAAGCAGTTCGGGCGAGAAGCCCGCAGGCAGCACCCCCAGAAACAGCGCCGCGTTGCGATTGCCTGCCGCGACCGCGACTGCCGTCTTTTCCGTGGCGTCGGGCCAGAGCAGGCATGCAGTGGCCTGAAGGCCGAAATTGACTGCAAAGACCAGGGCCATGATCAGGACGAAGTGGCCGGGCGTGTCACGGATCGCATCCGCAGCGGCGGACATCAGGCCGACCACGACCAGACCCATCACAACCGCCGTCAACGCGTCGATCCGGGTGAGCGAGGTCGGTGTCGGCTGGACCCATCCCGTGCGGCGCAACACCAGTGCCGCGGCCGCTGCACAGCCAATGGCGAGAAGCAGCATTGCGGCGGCCCCGGCGATCTGGACGACAGTGCCGAATGCGGGAATCAGGGCCAGCACCGGCAAGGCGGTCAGGGGCAGGACGAGGGTGCCGAACACGGTTTGGCGCAGGGCCAGATCGGGCACACCACCCGCCAGCGCCGTGATCGGCGCCGCCCCGGTGATCGGGGCTGCGGCAAGGATCAGGACAAGCGCCTGCGCCCAGATTGCGCCCTGCAACCCGAGGGCGGCAAAGATCCCGAACGCGGCGAGCGGGCAGGCCACTTGCAGCGTCAGGGTAAGGCCCGCGATGGGCACCAAGCTGCGGCGCGGCAGGCGCAGAGCGTCGGGGCCGATCCGCAGGATGCTCAGGAACAACAGGGTAATCACCAAGGGCCAGATCGCCGGGCGCATTGTCTCTGCCAACCTTGGCAGACCAAGGCCTATGGCCAAGCCAAGGATCAGAGCCATGCGGCCCCGCGCGGCAATCGCCGCGGCAAGCGCGTCCATCAAAGGGCAGCCGCCGCGCGCGACGCCTGATCGTAGCTTCCTGACAATGTCCGCATCAGTGACGCCATCTTGCTCAGGTCGCTGGGATCATAGCCAAGCTGGCTGGCCGACTGGACCAACAGGGCCTCTCGCACCTCTCCGTAGCGACGGCAAAGGGCTGCCCCGTCCTCGGTGATCTCGATGGTCTTTTCCTTGCCCTGCCGTCCTGCCCGCACAAGGTTCGCCGTAGTCAGTTTGCGGATCGCGTAATTGGCCAGATGCGTGTCCTCGATGTTCAGGATCAGACAAACCTCGGCCAGCGTCTTGGGTCGGTCGCGGTGGTGGACCAGATGCACGATCAACACTTCCAGCGGCGACATCGCGGGCCCGCCGGCAGCGATCATGCAGCGCGTCATCCAGCGGTGGAAGGCCTGTCCCATCATGGTGATGGCAAACTCCACCTCACTGAGGGCGGGAAGCGACGAGTTGGCCAGATGGGCTGAAGACACGACCGGGCCGACCCCGGATTTGAGGGGAATATCGCTCATCGTGACATCATGGTTGACGGCAGCCACAGCGCGATCTCGGGGAAGACGGTTAAGATCACGGTGGCTAACACAAGGATGAGAAAGAATGGCAAAGCATAAGCCGCAATGGTGAAGATCTCTCGCCCTGTGATCGATTGCAGCACGAAGAGGTTGAAGCCCACGGGTGGCGTGATCTGGCTCATCTCGACCACCAGCACCAGAAAGACGCCGAACCAGATCGGATCGATGCCTGCCGCCAGCACCATCGGCAGAATGACGGAGGTGGTCAGCACGACGATGGAAATGCCGTCGAGAAAGAAGCCGAGCACGATGAAGAACAGCAGGAGTGCGGCCAGCAAAGCATATTGCGACAGGCCCTGCTCTCCGATCCAGGCGGCCAGAGCGCGCGGGATGCCGGTATAGCCCATCGCCCCGGTCAGGAAGGCAGCACCTGCAAGGATGAACGCGATCATGCAGGTGGTCACGGCTGCCCCCTGCACGCTGCCCCACACCCCGGCGCGGGTCAGCCCGCCGGACGCCCAAGAGATCACCATCGCGCCTACCACTCCCACCACAGCCGCTTCGGTCGGGGAGGCGAGGCCGCCATAGATCGATCCGATCACCGCCACGATCAGCCCGACCGTGGGTAGCAGCAGCATCGCGCCTTGCAGTTTTTCGCGCCACGATGCGGCAGGCTCCAGCGGTGGCATGCGGTGTTTGTTGAGCGTGGCCCATAGCATGACATAGCCCGCGAACAGGGCTGCAAGCATCAAGCCCGGCAAAACGCCCGCCAGAAACAGCCGCGCGATCGATTGTTCGGTCGCGGCCCCGTAGACGATCAGGATGATGGAGGGTGGAATCAGGAACCCGAAGGTCCCGGATCCCGCCAGCGTGCCAATGGCCATGCGGTCATCATAGCCGCGCTTCTTCAACTCTGGCAGGGACATGCGCCCAACCGTGGCCGTGGTGGCGGCAGAGGAGCCGGAGACGGCGGCGAAAAGCGCACAGCCGATGATGTTGACGTGCAGCAATCCCCCCGGCAGGCGGCGGGTAAAGGGGGCCAGCCCCTTGAACATGTCTGACGACAGCCTTGATCGGAACAGCAACTCGCCCATCCAGATGAACATCGGCAGGGCGGTCAGATCCCAGATATTCAGCGCACCCCAGACCTTGGTGGCGAAGACCGGACCCGGCGGCGCAGGGGCCGCCAGCACCATCGCGACCAGTCCCACAGCCATCAGGGCGAACCCGACCCAAAGGCCGAGGGCGAGGCAGACGAAGAGAACCGCGACGAGGATCAGCGACAGGGTGTAAAGCTCCATCTCAGTGCCCTTCCAGCGCGTCGGCGCCCTTGGCTTTTTCAGCGCGCCTGTAGGCTGGGTCATGGCCCCGCAGCGCGCAGAGCAGTTCGTCCAGCAGGGCGATGGCGAAGATCACCAGCCCCAGCGCCATGGCCCCTTGCGGGATCCACAGCGGAATGCGGATCATCCCGAAAGAGACGGAGTTGAATTGCCAGCTGTCGAGCACCTGAAGCCACCCATGCCACGCGGCGAACACCCCGAGCGCAAAGGCCGCGATCAGCACGATGCAGGCCATCACATGCGCAGCCCTGGGCGGCAGGTTGCCCGATACCATCGTGACCCGCACATGACCGCCGACCCGCAAGGTGGCGGGCAGCGCCAGAAAGGAGGAGGCGACGAACAGGAACCCGCCGATTTCAGCCAGCGAAGGGATCGCGATGCCGATCGCGTCGGCGCCGAACCCCATCAGAACGCGGTCGGTGAGGCGGCCCAAGATCTGGATGAAGACCAACAGCGCAATGGACACCATCGCCACCACCGCCGCAATCATCGCGGTTTGGTAGAGCGTATCGAGCAGTTTTCGCATCACGGGTCTCCGACCAATACGGGATTGGAAAAGGGCCAGAGGTTTCCCTTCGGCCCCAAAGTGCGCTTACTGGCGGTAGGCCGCGATGATTGCGGCTCCGGCATCGCCGGCCTGCGCCAGCCATTCGGCTTCCATCGTCGCGCCTGCATCAGCCAAGGCGGCGGCAAGGGCCTCAGACGGCGCGGTGACGGTCATGCCCGCCGCTTCCAGCGCCGCGATCTGAGTCGCGGTCTCGGCTTCGCTCATCTCCCAGCCGCGGGTCTCGGCGGTGGCGGCGGCGGCCAGCAGGGCGGCCTGCTGATCCTCGGGAAGTGCCTCGAACGCCTCGGTGTTCACGAAGACGACGTTCTTGGGCAACCACGCCTGCACATCGACATAGACCGAGGTGTAGTCCCAGGCCTGGCTGCTGACGCCGGTGGAGGGCGAGGTCATCATCGCCGATACGCGGCCAGTGGCGAAGGCGGTCGGGATATCGCCCGATTCCACCTGCGTGGCGGTCATGCCCAGGATCTGCGCCAGACGCTCGGTCGCGGTGTTGTAGGCGCGGAAGCTGACACCCTGCAGGGCGGCGGGGTCGGTCACGTCTTCGGTCAGGTAAAGCGACTGGCCCGGCCATGGCACGGCATAAAGCAGGGTCAGGCCCTGCTCAGCCAGCAACTCCTCGACGGCAGGGCGCGATGCGGTCCACAGAGCTTCAGCATCGGCATAGCTGTCGGCGAGGAACGGGATGGAATCGATCTCGAAGAGTGGGTTTTCGTTCGATAGGCGCGACAACAGGATCTCGCCGATGGGGGCAAGACCGCGGCGGACGGAATCGCGGATCTCGGCATGACCGAACAGCGATCCCGCTGAGTGAACCGTGATGTCCAGATCGCCGTTGGTGGCGGCGCGCACATCATCGGCGAATTGCGTGATGTTGGCGGTGTGGAAGATCGCATCGCTATAGGGTGTGGGCATGTCCCACGCGGTCTGGGCGGCCAGCGGTGTGGCAAGCGCCATCGCCGCAGCGGCTGCGGTCATGCGGATTGAAAAGGTCATGGCAGTCTCTCCTGTTGGAACAATCGTGTTCTGGGTGCCGGTTGTTGACGCGGCGTAAGTCAGAGGTTGACCAATCGCTGATAATTTGTCAACAAATTGCTATTCAAAGTTGGGGTGGGCAATATTCTCCGACTGACACTGGCCCAAAATATGGGCGTTCACGACAGGGGAGACAGGGCCATGGCTGCTGACGCATCGCAAGGCGTGTGGGATTTCTGGATCGACCGCGGCGGCACATTCACCGATGTCGTGGGCCGCGCGCCGGGGGGCGACCTGCAACCCCTGAAGCTTCTGTCCGAAAACCCCGAGGCCTATGCCGACGCTGCGATCGAAGGCATTCGCCGCCTGTTGGGCGGCACCATCGACCCTGCCCTGATTGGCACCGTGAAGATGGGCACCACCGTCGCCACCAATGCCCTGTTGGAGCGCAAGGGCGACCGGACGGTCCTGCTCATTACCAAGGGTTTCCGCGATGCGCTGCGCATCGCCTATCAGGCGCGCCCCGACATTTTCGCCAAGGAAATCATCCTCCCCGAACAGCTCTATGAACGGGTGATCGAGGTCGATGAACGCCTGCTGGCGGACGGATCTGTTGAGCAGGTCCTGATGGCCGAGGATCTGCGTCCAGCGCTGGAGCAGGTGAAGGCCGACGGCATTCATGCGGTCGCCATCGTGCTGATGCATGCTTGGAAGAACCCGGTCCATGAGGTGGCGCTCGCCGCCATGGTGCGCGCCATGGGCTTTACGCAGGTCTCCGTCAGCCACGAGGTCAGCCCGCTGGTCAAGCTGATCGGGCGCGGCGATACGACTGTAGTCGATGCCTACCTCTCCCCGATCCTTCGCCGCTATGTGGCGCAGGTCTCGGACGCGCTCGGGGCCACGCCTGCCGGCGAGGCGGGTGCTACGTTGCAATTCATGATGTCCTCGGGCGGGTTGACGGCGGCTGAGCAGTTTCAGGGCAAGGACGCGATCCTGTCGGGTCCGGCGGGCGGCGTCGTCGGCATGGTCCAGACCGCGCGGGAGGCCGGGTTCGACCGGGTGATCGGGTTCGACATGGGCGGCACCTCCACCGACGTGGCCCACAGCGCGGGCGAGTATGAACGCGCGTTCGATACCGAGGTGGCGGGCGTCCGCATCCGCGCACCGATGATGCGCATCCACACGGTCGCCGCCGGCGGTGGCTCGATCCTGCATGCTGACACTGGGCGCTTTCGCGTCGGGCCCGACAGTGCCGGGGCCAATCCCGGCCCCGCCTGTTACCGGCGCGGTGGCCCGCTGACCGTCACCGACGCCAACGTGATGCTCGGCAAGTTGCGGCCCGAGTTCTTTCCGCGCGTCTTCGGACCCGATCAGGACGAGGCGCTGGATGCCGACGTTGTCGCCGCGCAATTTGCGGAGATCGCGGCGCGCGAAGGCAAGTCGCCCGAGGCGGTGGCCGAAGGGTTCCTGACCATCGCCGTGGAAAACATGGCCAACGCGGTCAAGAAGATCAGCGTCCAGCGCGGCTATGACGTGACGCGCTATCTGCTGAACTCGTTCGGTGGTGCAGGCGGGCAACATGCCTGTTTCGTGGCCGACGCGCTCGGCATGGAGGCCGTGCTGATCCATCCGCTGTCGGGGCTTCTGTCGGCCTATGGCATCGGTCTGGCCATGGTGTCCGATAGCCGCCAGCAGGGTCTGGTGCAGCGCCTTGAGGCCGGAAACAGTGCGGCGATCAACGGTCTGGAGGGTGACCTGACGTCCGAGGTCATGGGCGCGCTGGCGCAGCAAAGCGTCACGAGCGGCACCACGGTCACGCGGCTTCATCTGCGTTATGAGGGCACGGATTCGACCATCCAGGTCACCTATGACGGCGATCTGGATGCGGCACGCAACGCCTTCGAGGTGGCGCACAAGGCACAGTTCGGCTTCATCAGTCCCGACAAGCCGATCACCGTCGAAGCGGTCGAGGTGGAGGGGTTCGAGGACATTCCGGAAGTGGATGCGGTCATGGCCGAAACCCCGCTGGACCGCACCGCACATACCGACCAGACCGTGCCGATATATTCCGGCGGCGCATCCCATACCGCAGGGGTCTTCCGCCGCGAAGGGCTGTTGCCCGGCGATACCGTCCGGGGCCCCGCCCTGATCATCGAGCCGAACCAGACCGTGATCGTGGAGCCGGGCTGGACCGCCCGCCTGACCGCCGCCGACCACCTGCTGCTGACCCGCCACGAGGCGGCCAGCCGGCTGCGCGCGGCAGGGGCCGATCAGGCCGACCCGATCCTGCTGGAGGTGTTCAACAACCTTTTCATGAACATCGCCGAGCAGATGGGCCTCGCCCTGCAGAACACCGCCCATTCCGTCAATATCAAGGAACGGCTCGATTTCTCCTGCGCCGTGTTTGATGCCTCCGGCGCGCTGGTGGCCAACGCGCCGCACATGCCGGTGCATCTGGGCTCGATGGACTGCAGCGTCGAGACGATCATCCGCCTGAACGAGGGCCGGATCCGCCCCGGCGACGTCTTCGCCCTGAACGCGCCCTATAATGGCGGCACCCATCTGCCCGATATCACCGTTGTCTCCCCCGTCTTCGATGATGCGGGCGCGCAGGTTCTGTTCTGGGTCGCGTCGCGCGGGCATCATGCCGATGTCGGCGGCACCGCCCCCGGCTCAATGACGCCGCTTGCCACCACCGTGGACGAGGAAGGCGTGCTGATCGACAACCTCCTGCTGGCCAGCGCCGATGGCTTTCACGAGGCGGACTTGCGCACTGTCCTGACCGACCACCCCTATCCGGTGCGCAACGTGGCCGAGAATATTGCTGACCTGAAAGCCCAGATCGCCGCCAACGAACGCGGTGCTGCGGAATTGCGCAAGATGATCGCAGATTTCGGGCTGGAGGTCGTGCAGGCCTATATGGGCCATGTGCAGGACAACGCGGCCGAAGAGGTCGCGCGCCTGCTCGACCGGTTAGATGATTGCTCCTACGCCTATGAAACCGACACGGGCCAAGTGATCAACGTGGCGATCCGGGTGGACCGTGAAAATCGCTGTGCGACGGTGGATTTCACCGGCACCTCGGACGCGATGGCCAACAACTTCAACGCGCCCGAGCCGGTCACGCGGGCGGCGGTTCTCTATTGCTTCCGCGTGATGGTGGAGGCGCCGATCCCGATGAATGCGGGTTGTCTGCGGCCGATCAACATCGTGATCCCCGACGGCTCCATGCTGAAACCCGCCTATCCCCGAGCGGTCGTGGCGGGAAATGTGGAGACCAGCCAGCACGTGACAAACGCCATTTTCGGCGCGCTTGGGGCGATCGCCAACAGTCAGGGCACGATGAACAACCTGACCTTTGGCAATGACACCTATCAGTATTACGAGACGATCTGCTCCGGCTCTCCGGCGGGGCGCACCAATGCGGGCAAGGGATTTTCCGGCACCAGCGGCGTGCATGTCCATATGACAAATTCGCGGATGACCGACCCCGAGATTTTCGAGATGCGGTTTCCCGTGGTGCTGGAGGCGTTCGGCCTGCGCGCAGGCACGGGCGGGAAGGGGGCCTTTGCTGCGGGCGACGGGACCGAGCGGCGCATCCGGTTTCTGGAACGGATGGAATGCGCCATTCTGTCGTCCCATCGCACCTTGCCACCGCGCGGCATCGCGGGGGGTGGCGACGGGCAGGTGGGCCGAACGGTCGTCCGGCGCAACGATGGCCGCGAGGAGGTTCTGCCCGCCTGCGCCCAGACAAGGCTCGAACCGGGAGAGCGCGTGGTCATCTACACACCGACCGCCGGGGGATATGGTGCCGTGGAGCCGGTTGATTGATAGGCCCACTTTAAATGGGACACAGAAGGATTTAAGAAGCCGAGCACTAATTAAGTTGCCACCGTTGCCTTAGAAGGAGAAATGCACCAATGACAATGGACCAGATTCAGCTTGGGAAGCATATGTTTAATCAAAAATTGATCGATGCTGGAGGAATCCGATTTCATACAGTTAGTGGGGGAACGGGCGAGCCCCTTCTTCTGATCGCTGGGTTCCCACAAACTTGGTATGCATGGAGGCGAATGATGCCTTTACTCGCTGAAAAATATAACGTGATTGCGATTGACTTGCCTGGCCAAGGTAGTTCTGACAAACCAGCTAATGGTTACGATACAAGAACGACCGGTGACCGTATTCACAAGCTAATGCAGGTAATGGGGAATAATAGGTACAGTATTTTAGCACACGATATTGGAGCCTGGGTTGCTTATCCTTATATTGCTAGGTTCAGTGATGAAGTGCGCAAACTAGTCATCTTGGACGCCAATATTCCGGGGGTTACACTTTCAAACACGATTACTGTTGGAAGGGATAACTGGAAGGCTTGGCACTTTCTGTTTCACCCTGTTTCAGACCTGCCAGAAATTCTCATCACTGGCCGCGAGCGTGAATACATTGAGTGGTTTTTTCAACGTAAAACCTATAATCCTAAAGCTACGTTTTCTCAGGAAGATATTGATGTATATGTGAATGCCTACCAGCAACCGGGAAATTTGCGTGGAGCACTCTCTTACTACCGGGCTGTATTTGACGACATCGAGCAGAACAAAGCTCTTGCCACGCAGAAGGTGAAAACGCCAATATTAGCGCTTGGTGGCGCACAAGGCATGTCACCCGACCTCTTTGAGGCGATGAAACCGTTGGCGGAGAATCTCTCTGGAGGTGTAATCGATCAATGCGGGCATTATATGCCAGAGGAACAGCCTGACGTTATCTCCCAGATGGTTCTTAAATTTTTGGCGGACGATTGAATGAGCCTAAACATATGGGAACTTTTAGAAATCTGGCCACTCGTCGTAATCTGGTAGGTGTGGGGATTCTTATCATGAGCGAGGGTGGGCTCTGTTGCACAAATCGCCTGATTGCCGGACGTCCCCTATCCCCGGACAGACTTATCCCATGACCTCTGTGACGGGTATGCCAAGGGCGGTGAAGCCGTTCAGGACGGCGACCCTGACCTGGAACTCCGCGACCTGACGATCAAAGTCCCGCGCGGCCAAGCGCTGGCCCAGCAGTTTGACACAATGCATCTTGGTTTCGACGCGGCTTCGGCGGTGGTAGCCGCTCCATCGTCGCCAGATCGTCCGGCCGAAGCGTTTGGATGCACGCAAGGCCTCGTTGCGCGCGATCGCGCCGGGAGTGTCGGGCTTCCATGGCTTGGCGTTCTTGCGCGGCGGGATGATGGCTGTGGCCCCGCGTGCGGCGATGGCTTCATGGCACTTGCGGGTGTCGAAGGCACCGTCGGCAGTGACGCTGGCGATTTCCTGATCTTGTGGGATCTGGTCGAGAAGCTCGGGCAACATCGGGGCATCTCCGACGTCGCTGGTGGTGAGCTCGGCAGCTCGGATTTCCAATGTTTTCTCGTCAATTCCGATGTGGATCTTGCGCCAGACGCGCCGCTTCGTGCCTCCGTGCTTGCGGGCGTTCCACTCGCCTTCGCCCTCGACCTTGATCCCGGTGCTGTCGATCAGGAGGTGGAGCGGGCCCTGGGACCCGCGATAGGGGATGTTCACCTTCAGGGTCTTCTGGCGGCGGCTCAGCGTGCTGAAGTTCGGCACGGGCCAGTCCAGGTCGATTAGCCGTAACAGACTCTCGACAAATCCTGTCGTCTGCCTGAGCGCCATGCCAAACAGCACCTTCATCGTCAGGCATGTCTGGATCGCGGCATCACTGTAGTCGGGCTGCCGGCCGCGCTTGCCAGTCGGCGCTGCGTCCCACGTCATGGTGGGATCAAACCAGATCGTCAGCGACCCACGGCGCTTGAGCGCCTCATTGTATGCGGGCCAGTTCTTGGTCTTGTAGGCGGGAGATGTGGGTTTGCTCATGCAGCCCAGCTACCACACTGGATTCGCAAGATGAATCCCTCATGGGATTTGTGCAACAAAGCCGGTCGCAAGCGCAAATGCGGAGGGTCCGCGGCCCCGCCGTGGAAGCCGTATTTGTGCTTGCCGAAGCGTGAGCTGAGGGCACGAACGGGCCGACCCCGTGCGATCCACATGCATAGCAAAAAGGAGAGACCCGGATGACCTCGGCAATCACGCAGACGCCACCAATCGCGCCACCGTCCCGCCGAACCTGGCCGGCGTACTGACGACGCCCATTGCGTGGGCAGATGTTCCAAAACACCACCCCAGGGCCGTGCTGGTCTTCAGCCTCAAGTGCTGCGTCTCCCGCCCTCGTGTCTTGAGCTGCGGACGATGCGCGTGAGGCGCGCACAGCCCCCAGCCCGAACCGATGCGGATGGACCGCGCTTTGACGGACCGGGTGGAAGGGACGCCGGTGCTGGCCGCCGCCCCCTGCCAATCACACGCCCCGGGAGACATGACGAAAGGGCCGCCCGAAGGCGACCCCCTCTCTTCAGTCCTGTGACGCCTTCTTCGCCAGGTCCGCAACCCGCATGACCGTCAGGCCTTTGGCCTCCGCCTTCTGCCCGAGGTTCAGCGCGACCCCGTTGCCGCCGAAGAGCACAACCCCCGTCGCCGCGAACTTGTCGTCCAGCATCTCGTCGTTGCACTTGAACGGCGCCGCCCGCCCGTGTGCGGACCAGCGTGGATCGAAGCGCGCCTGCGCGACCCCGCGCGCCCGGGCCCACCGCGCCGCGATCATCTCCGCCCCATGCTTGCCACCCTTGTGGCAAAGGAAGATCTCTTGGTTGCGGTTCTGCTTGATCCGCTCCCGAACCTTGTCGAGTGTGTTGAAGATCACATCGACATCGGTCCAGTCGGTGGCGCCTGAGACGATCAGGGGCACCCCTTCGACTTTCGACTTCTCGGCGGTTTCGCGGTCGTGCTGTTCCAGGAGCTGCCGCGCCTCGAAGACCGCACCCGTCTCCTGTGCCCGGACGCTCGCGCGCGACCCGGCTGCCGGGATGAAGGCGTGGCCCGTCTCGATCTCGTAGCATTCCGCCGCCGCCTCGCTCATCACCTCGATGGCGCCGACGATCTCGCGCAGCTGCAGGAAGCGCGCCTGCGCCTCTTCCAGCGCGGTCTCGGCGATCTCTGATCCATCGTGGGATTTTGCCAGTGCGCCGATCTTGTCGGCGGTGCGGTCGACCTCCTTGCCGAGCGCCACCTTGCGGCGCTGCAGGATCGTGGCGAGCCCATGGGCCAGCGGTTCGATTTCTGCCTCAAGTCCGGTCCCGCGCAGCTGACCGAGCAGGGTCTCGAAGCTCTCGCGGATGATGCGGTCGGTCAGGACGTGATCCTCCGGGATCGGGAGCTGTGCGTCTTTTTCCGTCAGCCCGAAAAGCTCGATGGTCTCGTAGGTGTTCGCGTTGTCGTAAGCCATGTCTGGTCTCCAGTGTTCGGTTATAGAGCCACCACGTGAGTGTGGGGGCATGGCCGAATGCCTGGTTTCCGAATCTGCCCGGGTCAGGGACGGCGCAGCCGCCGGCTTGCCGGGCGCAAAAGTTTTCCGCGCTCAGCACCCGCCACATGCGCGACCTCACGCACGGGACCGCCCCACGCCACAGGCCCCCCCTCGCCGAAAAGTTTTGCGATCCTTGACGCGGACTGATTCGGGGGCCATCCGGAGGATATGCTTCCACGCTCATGTGTGTGTGTTTTGACGGTAGGTTTGCCCGGCCCGAGCAGGCAAACGGCCCGACCGGACGCGGGAGACGGATGGAGCGGCGGGATCGTTTTGCCCCGCAAAACAGACCAGAGCGCAATCCGGCGGAGCGGCCGGGGAGAGACGTGCTCGCGAGGCGGGCAAACCGGGATGCCGGGTGCGACGCCGCGGTGAGGCCGCATGGCCGAATGCGCGACGGACCGAAGGGCCGTTCTCCCCTGCGACACGCGAAGCCGAGCAGGGGAGGCCGAGAGGCTTGCACCAAGGTTGAGATGCAGGCGACTACGCTGCCGACTATGTGAAGGACTTACTCCAGCATTCGATATGATGGGCGAGAAGCAGAACTTCGCTGCGGATCCGCGCGCCTTTCAGTCCTTTTTAAAAGCAGACTTTGGGCGCGAAGCTCAACCAGGCTCAAAGTCACCGCGCACGGTATTCATCGCGCTTCGAAGGAATGCTTAGGTCACCGTGAAATTCATCGCGCGATAGAGTTGGAAGTCATCCACCCAATTGATCCCGAGATCGTCACATGCATCCGGCAACTTAGTTGATCCAAGACGCTTCGTCCGCTTTGACCTCTCTCGTGTCACCACCGTTCGGTTATTTGGATCGACGAGTGCGTACGCAGCCAGAAACGGGTCCTTTCCATACTTGGTGTGCTCAATGTCATCGAAGGCTGGATCGGCTCCCTGATATCCTTCGTTGATGACTTGTTGGATCAGCTCGGGATTGACCTCCTCATCAAGGATCAGAGCAGCTTTCACATCAGGTTCATTGATCCATTGGACGTGAAGACCATCGCCAGTAAATTCTTCGTGAACCTCCCAAGGCATCTTGATCGACCCGGCTTCCGCTTGAGCCTGCACCCAATCCCAGAACGGCTTCATTCGGTCGACCGGATAGAAGGTATCATGGGCCTCAATCAGCGTGTTAGCGTCGAGCAAATACATCATGAGGCATGGCCATTGCCTTGCACATTCCTCCGCCGGACGCCCTCTACGAATTTAAGAAATCCTGGAATCGAAATGGCTTTGGCCCCAAGCAGCCGCGCGGCATTAGTGTGGGTCAGGTTGCGTTCTTTGAAATTGCGGTGCACGACATCGACCAACGCATGGCCAAGATTGTGGTACTTAATGACATAGCCCGAAGGGCCACTGTCATTTTCTTTCTGCTTAGCCTTCTCTTTCTTAACGTTGGCCAGCCATCTTTGGTGATATTCTTGGCGCAACGATTGATAAGCCCCATCGGTCAATTCTCCAGTGCGCTGAAACCGATAGGCCACCATTGGTTCACTGACCGACCAGCGGCTTGCGACAAGATCGATGCAAGCGCGTGCAGCTTCGGTGTCGTTGGCGCCAAATTTGACGCCGGCCTTGCGAAAATAACCTTCTGGCAAAAGAAATTCGCCAGCCACGTCGTTGCAGAACCGCTCAATCCTGGCGGAATCTGTTTTCGGCTGCTCCGTGGAGACGCTGCCACTAACACCGGACTGCCCAAGGAGAATATGAGCAAGCTCGTGGATCAGCGTAAACGCACGCGCGGGTCGCGCGTCCTTTGCGTTGATCACAACAAAGGGTGCGACGGGGTCGGCAATAGCGAACCCGCGAAAAACATCGGCACCAATCGAGAGCGTGTGGTGGCCCAAGTCACCAAGCACTAAGACGAAGACACCGGCGTCTTCAGCTGCAGCGCGCAGCCGTCCAAACAAGGCATTTGCGTCGCCCTTCCGCAAGGAAATGTCGGTGTGATCAAATGCCAAGGCATTTGAGATCATCTCGACCACCTTGCCGACGCCAAGGCCAATGTCTGCCGATCCAACAAACTTCGGGGCTTCGAAGTCTTCCTCATCAAGAAGGACATCTCGGACCAGCTCTTGCCGGGCTTTCACATCACGTAAAAGCGCGTCCAACATGCCGTTTTCACGTTGACCACGTGAATCCGGCGTCTGGCGAAAATCCTGGCCGCGCTGTCCAGTCTTCGGGGGTTCGGCCAAATAGAAGGTGATCAGTGGCCGTTTGTAGACGTTTGCGAACTTGGTCAATTGATTGCGGGTAGGCTGCTTCTCGCCTGCTTCCATGGCGGCGAGTTTCTCCACAGCGCTGCTTTTGGGCGACTCGCCAAAACCCAATTTGCGCGCGGCATCGTCGACGTCAAATCCGGCGGATTGACGTGCCCAAATGAGGATTTCAGGATTGACGGCGATGGACATGTTTTGGCTTCAAAGGTCTGATCTGCCCACTACACTTAGGTCATCTTGAGGCTTGATCCTAGGCGAAGTTGGTTCGACCATGCGGATTTCAGGCCCGTGTGAGGTGCAAGACTCACTTCTGATGTGATGGTCTGTCACCGTAGTCGACTCTGCTGCTGTACACCGTATCACTGCAAGCATGGTATGGCTTTCCCCTAGTGCACATCTCGCCGATGTTTCATTTGGGACGCTGCGCCGCAGCAGCACCTCTAGTCTTCGGATGGCTGCTCCGTACCGTCCATGATCTGACTGCAGACGATGGCTACTGGTTCCGCAAAGCGCACATCCTGCCCACGGTCGCCGCCTGCAAATCTACGTTGACTTACGATTTTGACCCCATCCACTCGGCAGGTGAACCAACTCACGAAGTACCAGAACCAGGAACCGGTTTACCGTGATCTTACACAGCGTTGCCAGGCCGCAGGGGCATGGTTTCACGCTCGGGGCGCTTCAAGGCTTCAGCGTATTTGCGGGCATTGTCGTCGATCGTGCCGTGCCAGAGCTTCGATACGAACGCCCGGGCCTCCCGCACCGTCATGTCTTTCAGCGAAGAGGACATCACCATGAAAAGCTCATCCTCGCTGATCGCGGCGGCACGGTGCATGGCGTCCGCGTAAAATGATGGGTCGTTCAGGACCTGATCGCTCAGCGGCATCAGCGCGAGGTTCTCCTCCGGGATCGCCATGAGGATCGTGTCCTGCAGGTCGGTCAAATAAGCGCGGCGCGATGTGGACACCGGCTTTCCCGCCGCCTTGGCCTCCTGATATGCCTGTCTGGTCTTGTCGAGCTTCGCCGTCGCATGGGACATGATGACGGCGCGCTTTCGGGCGGGTAGCGCAAATCCGGTGCAGCGCTCGATATGAGCGAGGAGGTCTGCAACCTCTGCCTCAACGTCGAAGCTCTCGAACCATGGAACTGTTCCCGATTTCGTCGCCACGCGCCCGCCCTTAATACTTTGATAGTATATTATCGTATAGCATTTGCGCCAGATCGCAAGCGGTTGACGCCCTTGATGCAGCCAGACATGGAAAAAGGGGAACCGTGGTCCCACGGCTCCCCTTTGGGTGCGGATCGTCTCCTCTCGTGCGCTGATCACGCGACCAGCGACAGCCCCGCGCCCGCGTCCTGCGGCTGCTCGCCGCTGTCGATGAACGGGATGATCGAGAAGGTCTGCCCGCCGCGCTGTTCTTCGTTCTGCACCGCGTTGACCCGCAGATCGCCATCGGGCGTGTTGATAAGCAGCGACAGGTAGTCGTTGCCGGTGCGGCTGCTTTTCGCCATCCAGGCCGAGCCGACGCGGATCGGCGTGCCACGCGGCGAGCTGACCTCGATCCGGTAATCGGGGTGGGTCTCCTCGGCTTTGTAGCTGTTCTCGATCAGCATGAACTCCAGATCGAACATCATGTTGGCGATGTAGCCGGTGAAGGCATTGTCGGCATCCATCGCAGTCATCTCGCCCGAGATCGACCCGGATTTCATCAGGCCGTTCGAGACCAGCGGGATGATCTCGAACGCGCCGCTCTGGGCCGCGCGCGCCTCTTTCGTCTGCACCGCGTTGACCCGGAACGGGCCAAGACCCACGTCAAGCTGCATCGAGATGTAGGGGTTGCCGCTGGTATTGCCGGTCTCGTTCCAGGCCGTGCCGATGCGCACCTTGCGGCCCGACTTGTTGATCGCCGTCACGTCGTAGTCCGGGCTGCGCGCGGACATCTTGGCCCGTGCCTCGAGCTGGATGGCGATGTCAAAGCGCGTCCCGTGGATCATGCCGGAGTACTCGGCGGCCGCGGTCTCGACATTGCGGGTGAGGGTTCCTGCGAACATGGGATGGTTCCTTCTGGATTGGCCGGTGCCTGACGTCCTTGCCAGCGCATCCGGGATTGCTTTCTCGACCCCTTGAGGGATCACAAACCAGAAAGCCTGCTTTCCTTTCAGCCCCGCCCGCGGGTCAGAGCTGCCGTCCGAGTGGGAGTGCTCCCGCGCCTCCGGGTGCTGCGCCCCTCCCCTGCCCGTCTTTTCTTGATCGATGACCCGGGTTTTCCTCGTGGTCCTCCTCCGGGCCCGCGACGAAGAACTCCGCCTCATCTCCGTTCAACCGTTGCCCGCCCCGGTCGGTCAGACCGATGCAGCTGCCGTTCGGCACATAGGTGATCAGGTACTGACCGAGCCGGTCTTTGTGCACGCGGTATCCGGTATTGGCCCAATGCACGGTCTGGCCGGCATCGACGGCGGCCTTGATTTCATCGATCGTCATGCGATCCTCCAAAAGAAATATGGTGGGGAAACGGCGCAAGAAGCCCGATCTTCAAACCGGGCTTCCGCGCAGCATTCATTTGGCGAAGAGCCGAGACCTGTCAGGCGCTCTGCGCCGTTTGCATCGCGCGCGCCGCCATCCAATCCTTGAGGCCAAGAACCGTTCTGCCGGCTGCGACCTCGGACACCCAGGCAGCCCTTGGATCGCCGCAGGGGTTGATGCCGACATTGCCGTCGATATGACCATTGGCCATCCATGGCTCTGGCTGGATCCGTCGCAGCCAGTCCGCCATGCTCGGGATGCGGCCCTGGCAGTCTTCGCGGACATGTTGTTCGCCAATCCAGCGCACGGGGATGTCTCGTCCCGCGCTATTGGTCAGGGTCAGGCCGAAGACACGTTCGGCCTCGAACAGACCTTGGGCATGGTGGCGCAGCGCCCTGTGCGTGAAGAGCGCGAGGTGCTCTTTCGAGGCGTCGAACCAGTCGTGCACAGCCTGATAGTCAGACGGCACCCCGCCGAACTTCCGGGCTGAGCTTTCGGCATGATGAAGCGGGTGAGCCATCTCAAAGCCCCTCGTCATAGCTGTGCGAGCAGTCCACGAAACGGTCCGCGTGATCGAGGGTGATACTGTCGGCTGCGATGTCCCAGGTCAGGGTGCCATAGCCGCCCTCGTTGTTCTCGAACCCCGGGTGATGGTGATAAGCGAGCGACCAGGCGAAGTCGCCAACCTCTGTGGCAAGCGCCTCTGGCAATTTGACCTCCACAGGCTGCACCGTCACATCCTCGACATTGCCGGAGTCGCCATAGCCTTCGTATTCGGCGGTGACCTCGCTGATGCCGAGCGTGCGCAATTGCGCGACCAGCGCTTCTCTGGATGCCTTCAGGGAGGTTTCGCGCTCCGCGCGCCACTCAGCCGCCAACGCGGCATAATCGATCTGGGGATTGGTCATGGGTCTGTCCTCTTGTCTGGAGTTTGGGGCGGGGCCGGGCATGGCATTGGTCTGCCCGCACCCCGGAAGCGCAGACCGGCCAAATCCCGATCCGCGACGCCCGACCCGAAGCCCGCTTTCACTTTTCAGGCAGCTTGTTCTGCCGTCATGGCGGGTCCCCGCCCCACGATCCGGGCCAGAATGCCCGCTGTATCGACCCCCTCCCGATGCGGCAGGAACACCCGCAGCTGGAAAGCAATGATCTCCGTGAAGCAGCCGAGGGCCTTGAGGCCTTCGATTATGCCCTTGTCCGCGCCGCCCAGCTCGAGGCGCATCTCGCCCGCGACGCGGCGACGGGTCAGGGTCAGACCCCGGCCCAGATCGACCGGCGCGCTGCTGCCAAGGGCGGCGGTGAGCATCTCATGCGGCGTCTGTGGATTGGAGACGAGGAAGCGGGCGCGCAGCGCTGCCGCCCCTTCCTCGCTCAGCGTGCGCCCGATCATCGCGGTCACCCCGTCGGGCGTGACCCGGTAGATACGCTCATTCGTGGTCGGAATATCCTTCCAGATTGGCAGCAGCAGTCCGGTCAGCAGGTAGAGCTTGGTCGTGGTGGTTTTGGGCAGAGCTGCGGCCTCTTCATCCCAAAGCCGGGTGAACTCGGGTCTGTCGATGTCTTCCCAGGCGGAAGCTTCAAAGCGCGCCTCCTCGAGATAGCTCGACCCGTTCGGCCGCACCGCCTTGCGCATCAGGGTGACGATATCCTCGTCATACATCTGCATGGGCCGCGCCGAGATGAGCGCCGCGCGGCCGGAGGCACGATTGACCATGGGCAGCTTACCCGGATTGCGCGACATGGCCTCTTCGGCGCCGAGGACGTGGACCGGGTCGGTCACCTCGAGACCGATGATCCGCGTCACGGCGCCAGATTTCGGGCAGGTCCAGAGATCTTCGGTCGACACCTGCTCGATCCTTTCGCCACGCAGGGTTTCCACGCCAAGATCGAGCGTGCCCGCCGCGCGCGCCCGTTCGGTCTGATCGGCGATCCGCCTCATGAACTCGGCAAAGAGCGCGTTCTGCATGTGGATGGGAAGCGCCAGCACTCGGTTCAGAAACCGCTGGATCGGCGGAAGCTCTTCGAGCAGCACCCCGTCCTTGTCGATCAGTCGCAGGGCTGTCCAGTCGGTGAAGCTCTCGTAACTCATCGCCTCGGCGCGCCCGGCGGCGAGATCGGCGTAGTAGCCGCGCAGCGCCGCCCGCGCGATCGGACTTTCGAGATTATCCTCCTCGCGGAACATGCCTTGCGAGCCGGTCTCGCGCTGGCCCTTGGTCAAAGCCCCCAGCTGGTCGAGGCGCTTGCTGATCGTCGAGGTGAAGCGCTTCTCGCCATGCACATCGGAGGTGCAGACCCGGAAGAAGGGCGCGCTGACCTGGGCCGAGCGATGCGTACGTCCGAGCCCCTGGATCGCCGCATCCGCGCGCCAGCCGGGCTCCAGCAGGTAGTGCCGCCGCCGCTTCTGGTTCTTCGCCGATCTCGAGGCATGATAGGAGCGGCCCGTCCCGCCCGCATCGGAGAAGATCAGGACATCCTTCTCGCCGTCCATGAAGGCTTGGGTCTCAGACGAATTGCTGCTGGCGGCACGCTTCTCGATGAAGAGATGACCATCCTCGGCCTTCAATGGCCGGATCGATCGGCCCGTGACTTCTGCCACGGCCTCGTCGCCGAACGCCCAGAGGATCTGGTCGAGCGCCGAAGGGATCGGGGCGAGCGTCATCAGCTCCATCATCGCCGCGTCACGTAAAGCGAGCGCTTCGCGCGAGACGACCAGCGCACCGGTCTCATCCCGGAGCGGCTCGGCCACCATGTTGCCGTCAATCTCCACGAGCTTTTGCGCATGAATCGGGAAGGCCTGTTCGAGGTAGCCAAGAACATAGTCGCGCGGCGTCAAGGCACCCTCAACGAGTTCATCCTCCGGATCCATCGTCTCGAGCCGCCGCTTCAGCAGGCTCTCACCCGTCGAGACCACCTGGATGACGCAAGCGTTGCCCGCCGCCACATCGTCCTCGATGGCGCGGATGATGGTCGGCGCCTTCATGCCCATCAGGAGATGGTTGAAGAAGCGCTGCTTCGTGCTCTCGAAGCGCGATTTGGCAGAGGCGCGTGCGGCCGAGGCATTGGTTTCACCAGAGGCGTCGTTGATGCCGGTGGCTGTCAGCGCCGCTTCGAGATTTTGATGGATCGTCCGAAACGCGCCGGCGTAGGCGTCGTAGATCTCGGTCTGCGCCGGGGTCAGCGCATGCTCGAGCACATCGTATTCCACGCCATCGAAGCTGAGGGCGCGCGCCGTGTAGAGCCCGAGCGTCTTGAGATCGCGCGCGACCACCTCCATGGCCGCCACGCCGCCCGCTTCCATCGCCGAGACAAAGCTCTCGCGGCTCGGGAAGGGGTATTCGGGGCCCTGCCCCCAGAGACCGAGACGCGCCGCGTAGGCCAGGTTGTGAACACTGGTGGCGCCCGTGGCAGAGATGTAGAACACGCGGGCACGCGGCGCGGCCAGTTGCAGCCGCAGCCCTGCAAGGCCCTGCTGGGAAGGTTTGATCCCCCTGCCCTCACCAGACCCGGCAGCGTTTTGCATGGCATGGGCCTCGTCGAAAGCCAGCACGCCGTCGAACCCCTCGCCCATCCAATCAAGGATCTGGGTCAGCCGCGTGGTGCCGCATTTGCCTGCAGAGCGCAGCGTGGCGTAGGTCGCGAAGAGGATGCCATCGCCCATGGGGATGGGCTGGTCCGGTTTCCATTTGGAGAGCGGCTGAATGTCGGCGGGCGAGCCACCGAGATCGGTCCAGTCGCGAATGGCGTCCTCGATGAGCGTGGCGGACTTGGAGACCCAGATCGCCTTCCTGCGCCCGGCAAGCCAGTTCACGAGGATCAGCCCGGCGCATTCGCGTCCCTTGCCGCAGCCGGTGCCGTCCCCGAGGAAATAGGCGAGGCGATAGGCGCTTGCGTTGGGATCATCATCGGCGCGCGTCAGCTTGGTCTGGTCGTCATCAATCGTAAACCGCCCCGGCAAGTCACGCCCGTGGGCATCATGTGCCATGATGATGGTCTCGAGCTGCGCCTCGGAGAGGTGTCCCTCCTCGATCAGCTTGGCAGGCAGGCGCAATTCCGCACTGGCCGCGCCTGAGGGCATGGGCGGTGCGACAGAGGCCATGGCGATGCTCTCGACGAGTGGCGTGGGATGTTCTTGCGCGCCCGCGATCTCGATTCGCTGCGGGCGGTATCGCGCATAGATATCCGAGACAGGCGTGTTGTCGCGCGGGGCCTCAAGGCTTGTGAAGGTGAGCGGGATGGCGGCATTGGCGCGGGGCTTGGCGGCGGCGACAACATCAGCTGGGTGCTTGCGCGCGACAGATGCTGGAACGACCGGCCGCGCAGGGGGGACTGCTGCCGCCCGTTGGGTAGAGCGCGCCTCCGACCGGGTCGCGGCCACGGCGTCGACATGAGGAAAAGCTTCATCCAGATCCTGCACAGGGACGCGGATGAACTCGCCGTCCTTCTGCACCTTGTCGAAGACCATCAGCTGGGTTTCTACAGAGGTGCCGAGCTTGCGATAGAACTGTCCCGGCATCGTGAGAACCAAGCGCGGCGTGAGGAGGCCGCAGGCGCGAGACCAATGCGCGGCATCACGCTCGGGTGTGAACCCGGGTGGCATAATCGCCACCAGCCGCCCGCCGGGTGCGAGGCGCTTGGCTGCGGCGATGAGATGTTTTGCAGCGATGTGCTTGTCCCGGGAGCGGTCGACCGAGGAGGCGAAGGGCGGATTCATCACCACGACGTCGGGTAGAACCGGCGTCTGCAGCAGATCGTCGATATGCTCGCCGTCATGGCCTGTGACCTCGCCGCCGAAGAGGGCGCGCAGGAGGCGCTGGCGAAAGGGGTCGATCTCGTTGAGCAAAAGCGTGGCACCGGCCTGGGCGGCGAAAGCGGCGAGGGCACCGGTGCCAGCCGAGGGCTCCAGCACGGTCTCATCCTTGCGAATGGCTGCCGCCCGCACCGCCAGGGCCGCAAAAGGCAGTGGCGTGGAAAACTGCTGCAGCCGGATCTGCTGCTCTGACCGACGCGTTTCCGTCAGGAGCCGCGAGGCGAGGAGTTTAGCAGCGGCAATGTCACCTGCCGCGGTGTCCCCACACACCAGCACCCGGATGGCCGCGGCCTGCATCAGGTCGTAGGCCATGCGCCAGTCCCATGCGCCCCCGGCATCGCTGCAATGAAACGTCTCGCGCATGATCCGCGCGAGCGCTGAACTACGCAGGGGTTGGTTGTCGATCTCCGCGCCGATTTGCGCCAGCGCAGAGACGAGATCAGCGTCGGAGATTGAGAGAGCCGGGTTTGCCGGTTTGGGCCTGGACATGGGGATTTTCCTTTGGATCAGGGTCTGAGTTCCAAAGGACAAAAAGCCCACTTTTCCCTTTTGCGGATGAGTATCCGAAATCAAAAACAGGGTCAGATCAGAAAGGACCAGACAGGATCGCCAATGCGATCAGACTGCGTCGGTCTCCGTGGATAGGTCGCGCAGCCATGTGGCAAATGCGTCCTCACTCACCTGATCGGCGGCAAGGTCTTCCATCATCCGGACACCCTTTCCGGGATCGGGTCGCAGATACACGCCATTGAGCCGCAAGAATGTAAAGGCTGCCACGAAAGCGGTGCGCTTGTTGCCATCGACAAAGGCATGTGCTTTTGCAATGCCATAGGCATAGGCCGCCGCGATCGCGAAGACATCTGCGTCCTCATAGGACGCCCGGTTCAACGCCCGGGCGCATCCCATTTCCAGAAGAGCCGGATCACGGGTCCCCGGCGCACCGCCGTGGCGCGCGATCTGGCGATCATGGACGACATACAAGGCCGCCATCGGAACCCAGACCCAATCGCTCATGCAAGTGCTTGAAGCAGATCGCGGTTCTCATCCATGACGATCTCGGCTGCCGCAAGTGCGGCCTGCAGCTCGGGGTTTTCCGTCATCAGCTTCAGCCCGCCATCATCCGTGCGCACCGCATAGAGGGTATCCCCCTCCTTGGCATCCAGAAGCGCGAGCATCTCGGTGCTGAGTGTCACAACGGCGGAATTGCCGACTTTGCGGATTTTTGCTTCGATCATGGTAGGCCTCCCGTGGTTATACATATGTATATACGCAACCTCTGCACTAGGTCAAGTTTGCTCCTGGCACTTTTCGTCAATCAACGTCTGCAACTGATGCATCGCGTGGGCGTGCGATATCGGCGGGCGCGGGTCTTTGAGCGCTTCCTGCACCCTGGATCGAAACCAGGCATCGTGGGACTTCGTTTCAGCGGTCACGGAAATGGTCGTCGAGCCCCCTATCCAGAAGCTCGCCTAGGTAACTCGGTATATCGGTAACGCTCAGAACGACCTGAGACCGGCGGTCGGGGGATTGGACCTTGGACCCGTCGACTTTGTCGCAGGCCTGTTTGCGATCTGAAGGCTGTTTCAACTCGGGTCTCCCATTGACGTGTTGATCCAACGTTACAGCAAAGTTTCCCGAACGATAAGAGCCTTGAAATCTCTATCTCTTTCATCGCCTCAAGCCACCCTTCGACATAGGCGGCGCTCTGGTCGAATTCAGGTTCTACCCCGATTTGCGTGCAAAGCATGCAGTTTCCGATTTCCGCGACTTATCCTGACAGTCACCCAAGAAAGCTATCATTTCTGCTTGTCACATTGCTTGATCAGCCATTTGTGCAAGGCGGGAGCTTGGTCCGGTTTGGTTTTGAAATCCGCCGCCTGTTCGAGGAGCGCGCGCATGGCTTTGCCGTCTTTGCCGAGGGATTTGTTAGGCCAATGGGGTTTATGCGCTTCCCATGCTGTTAAATAGCCGTCAGCCCAGATGGAAAACAGGACCGGGTCCGCCGGGAACAGCGCCTCCGCCGGAGCGCCGTCCCGCAGCAAGGACAGACGGTGATTGTAGGCTATTACGATCAGGTCGAGGAGTTTTTGCAAGTCCGCATCGGAGGCGATATCTTCTGCCACGACATTGAAAATCGTGATGATCCACTCGGAGGGTTTGATGAACTTGGGAGCGGTGCAAAGACCTGTCAAAAAGCCTTCCATCCAGGCGGGTGTGATCTTGGCCGGACGCAGAAGCTTATCCAGCGCCTTTTGTTCCTTTGTGCCGAACGGTGCGACCTCGGCGTAGGTTCCCGGGGCCGCGCGTTCTTCGGTGACCTCAAGACCGCCGAACGGCATCGGCGGCGCGTCCTGATGAACCCACGCCTCAAAGCTCATGGCGTGCACGAAATGCATGATCGGGGCCTTCTTCAGGTCGCGGCCCTCGGACATGGCCTGGGCCACGGCGACAAGCTCAGGCGTTGTGGGGTTCTTTGCAGCCGCCAGCAAGGCGGCATTGCGGGCAAAGATCATGGCCCAAAAGTCGCGGCGGGTCTCCAGATGCTGCCAAAGCTTGCGGGTCATGGCATTTTGGGTCGTTGCACTTTCGATGGCATCTGACGATGCGTCGCTGTCCTCGAACCAGCTGTCCGAGATCGGGAAGTGATCAGGCCAATGCTCACTCGCCATGATCAGGCTGCCGCGTGCGCGGACGGAGAGAGTGGAGACGGCGCCTTCGGGGTCAGCAATGGCCGCGATGTCTGCAATATCTGCCGATCGCGGGCGCAGATCGGCAAAACCTGCGGTCTCGACGACATCGAGCAGACCCGCGGCGGGCATTGTCCCGTTCGCTTGACCGTCCGCAAGCGCCCAGGACAGAGCGGTGAACGCATAATCTGTTGTTGCCTCCAAGGCGCCTGACTCATTTGCAATCTGCGCGATCATCTGTTTTTGCTCGGAGGCGCTGGTGCACGGAAGCACAAAAGCGTCTTTCACGCCAAACCCCTGTTTGAGCAGCACCACCGCCAAAGCACGTCGGCCACCCGATTGAATGGCCATAGAGAGGCTCTGCGCACCGCTGCCATCGACCATCGAGGATACAACGCGGTGGATCTTGGGTTTTGAGCGCGTGTCAGTTGCCGGCGTCCCAGTTTTGAGGGCGGATCGGATGATCTCATCCATACCGCGCAAGGTGTCAGGGTCTTGTAGCCAGCTTCGGATCAAGGTGATGCGCGATAACAAGGTTTGAGACAGATCACCCGCCTGCTGGCGCAGAGCGAGACCGGTTAGCGCGCCGGAGCTCACCGAGGCGTCTGTCGCAAGAAGCAGCGCTGCGGCGGCATCTCCACATAGGGACTCTGGTCGGGTAGCGAGTTTGCGAATGAAAGCAAAGCGCGCTTCTGGCGGCAAGGTTGGCAGCATCTCGTCCAGCATCGCCAGCATGGCCGAAACCGAGTCTTCGCCGATGTCATTGAAGATGCCGTCGAACATCTCATCGGGGATGTCGGGAATGCCGTTGATGTCAGCAAAGGCATCCGGGTCTTCGGAGATGACCGCATGGGCCAGCGATGGTGGCGGGGTCAGGCCCGCACGCGTCCAGGCGCTGGAGAGAGACAAGGCCGTTTGGGATGTCAGGTCGGCGTCGAGCAAGGCCACCACATCGCGCATGTCATCCAGGAAGGTGCGCCCTTTGCGCTGCCCGTTCTCATCGGCCATGCGGGCCTCATCCAGTGCGGCGACCAGCATCGCCATCTGGCCGTCCGACAATGGGCCACTTGCGGCCTCTTGGATCAGCGCAGCGCAGAGGTCCGGGCGCGTCAGAAGATCCTTGCCACACCGCCGTAAAAGCTCTGACTGCTGCAACGGCAACTTTGGCGCTTCCACGGCCCGAACCATCTTTGAAAGAAACGCGTCCACCCTGATCCCCCTCGGTTGACATCATTGCATTGCAGAAAGTTTGGTTCTGCCCAAGGCAAAACCATATCTTGGCCGATTACTCCCCCGAAATCTGCCCTATCACGATGCGAATTCGCGCGCGTTCCGCCTTGAGAGAGGCCCGCTAGAGAGCTGGCAATCGCTTCTCTTTGAGCAATGATTTGACGTCTTCCTCTGCCTTTTGCCAGGCTGGCAGGTGGCGCGCGCGGATACAGGCGTTCGGGCATTTGGTTGACAGCCATAGCGCTGCCTGTGCGTCGCGGGCGCTCCCAAAGCCATCTCAACGGCCAGGCGCCGCTTCAAGAGACTTCTCGAAACGCTTTTCTGCCGTCGCGGCTTCTTTGATGAGCGCGTCGAAACTGTCAGGTGGATTGCCATCTTCCAACATCCCTTTGAATGTCGCATAGGCATCCGTTTTGCTGCCGTAGGCGCGCAGGGTCTTGTCGTCGTTCACCCATGCCACCACGATGACCTTCGCGTCACTGTTGAACCGGTAGAACAACCTATACTGTTGGAAGAATTTCGCCCGGAACCAGTGCTTGCGATGATCGCCGAGTGTGCCGCCTTGCCGGAATGCCGCGGCACCCGGATCCGCCGGTATGGCCTCGGTCACCAGCTTGAAGATAGCGGCCAGCCGTTTCGTGCAGTTCTTTTTGCGCCAGGTCTTGGGATCGCGCGTTCTTCGCGCCTCGGCCTCGAGGGTCAGCCCTTCGAGCTGATCAAGAAAGAGCGGATGCGCATAAATCGACCATCCATTTACGACGAGTGGCGCTTGGGCGGGCACGGTATCGCCAGTCATTCATCCTCGAGCGAAAGCGGGGCATCGAGATCGACGTCAACGTCTCTGACCAGTGATGCAAGACGGTCATGCAAAGCGCCATCGAACGCCCGAATGCGGTCCGGATGCGCCTTGATATCGGCCTCGACAAAATCGAGAAAGGCGCCAAGCACGGGATCTTCCTCGTCGGTGCGCACGGGCTCGATATAGACCCTGCCACTCGGCTCGGTGCAGTAGCGAATCTGGTCGCCTTTGCCCAGTTTGAGCTGCTTGCGCACACCCGCCGGCACGGTCGTCTGATACCGATCCGTGAGTTTCGATACATCTTGTGCGAGCGCTGTCATGGCAATCTCCTGAAAGAAAGGGGTCTTTACTGCTTGCGTTAGGTAATGCATTTGCATTGCCTTGTCAAGACAAGCCGCAGAATTTGCTCTCGCCGGACCGGCCGATCAACCGTCCGACGCAGGACCTAATCTCGCCCGGCCAGAAACTCCGCCAACACCGGGCTTGACGCGCCTTTCGCGGAACTGAGGAGAGCCGATCCGGCGAGCGAGGCTTTCGAGAGGCGCACGAGGCCGCCAGTTTCTTCGATGCGATAGCACCGCCGCTTTTGCCACCCCCGCCTGTAGTGGGTGGCCGTGACGATCTGGCAGGTACTGCCATCACTCAAGCTGACGGGAGCGGCGAGCTTGATCCTGTCGCCTTCCTGGTAGTCCGGGATCGCGGCCCAGTCCCTGCAGCGCTGGCGCCAGGCCTGCGCGTAGCTGTCGAAGTCTTTCAGACCGGAGAGCAGGTTGAGCAAAGACAGTGGCGCGCGGGACTCAACGGGGCCGGCGCTTTCCTCCATGTCCTTGTAGCCCCAGCAACCGTCGTCGTAACGCGTCAGGAACACCGCCCCGAAGGTGATGGAGCCGTCTGCATCGGTCACATAGGTCGCGTCATCAATGGGGGTTCCGTCGATGTTTGTGACCCGCGCCGCAGCATACCAGGTGGAGCCGACCTTGCAGGCTTTCACCAGTTCGGTCTTGCGCGTGTCGGTCTCGAAGCTGCAAAGACGAGCGATTTCCGCTTTCTCATCCGCGCAGGTCTTGACGCGGCGGTCGGTGTAGAAGAGCCATCCCATTTCAGAGTCCTTTCTCTCATTGGGGAAAATTGTTGTCGCCAATGTCCCGAGAGGGCCGCAGGCCCGGCAGGGTATTGGCGATGCTTGTTTGAGAAAGGGCGCGTTATGCCGCCCTCCGGTCATCGATCTCCATCAGCGCATCGAGCGGTACGCGATAGGGCTGCATCGCGTCGAAATCCTCGCAATTACCGCAGTTCTGCACGATCGCGAAGGTATCGCAGGCATCCTTGAGGATGACCCGGAAGGTGCCGCCAAGGCCCGAGGGCACCTCGTAGGTCCCGCCGATGAGATAGTCCGAGGCCCGGCGCACGAAGACACGGATGCTGTGGCCATCTGTGGCGAGCCGGATCGTCCCCTGCCCCCGGTCTATGAGCACCTGCACATCATCGAGGATGTCGGTGTAGAACTGGCCGGTCAGATCGCGGAATGCGATGCGCCGTTGCGCCATCCAATCCGTATCG
Source organism: Roseicitreum antarcticum (assembly GCF_014681765.1). Lineage (GTDB taxonomy): Bacteria > Pseudomonadota > Alphaproteobacteria > Rhodobacterales > Rhodobacteraceae > Roseicitreum > Roseicitreum antarcticum. The sequence goes on along the minus strand of NZ_CP061501.1, from coordinate 7,221 downwards.
CGAAACGGGTTCATGCCATCGGCGAAGGCGAAGGAGGGATCGGCCTGCTCGGTGGTGACGATGCGGGTGGTCGTGCCATCGATGCCGTTCGAGCGCAGATGCACGCCATTGCCGACGATGAGGATCAGGGCGGGGCGATCAATGGGCCCGTTCCAGTTGGGCAGGAAGGTCTTGCAGGCGCGCGCATGGGCGATCTGCGCCGCGACGGCTGAGGCAGAGAACTTGAGAATAGCCATGGGGATGTCTTTCGGTTGGGTGTGAGAGGGTCGACCCGCGCGGGCGGAATGTTTCGCGCGGGTCGCGTGATGCGTCAGGCCGCCTGCGCGACCTCGCCGTCAGGTTCCGGGGTTTCCACGATGGGCGCCGTCTCATCACAGGCGACACCGGCGGTCTGCATCATGGGCGGGCACCAGGCGGCCACCGCAGCGCGCTGCGCGTCCGTGAGCGTGGCGAAGGGCTCGGCAAAGAGCTTGTCGCAGAAGGCGACGATCTCCTTCTTGCTCGACGAGGCCAGCGTTACCGCCTCCTGGGCGAGACCCAGATCCTCGCCAAGGATCTTCAGGAGCCAGGCCTTCTTGAAGCGGTTGAACAGCGCCGCGTTCGGCGTCCAATGTGCGCGAATGTCGGGCATGACCTCGATCTCGAACTCATGCATCAGGCTGTCGCGCCTAGGATCCCGCGCGAAGCAGGACTGCGTGGTGCTGGCCGTGGCATAGGCCACGAGCTTGGCCTTCTCACCCGCATCGAGCGCGCGAAACGCCGCGAACTGATCGGCGGGCGCGCGGGCGTCATCGAGCCAGGACAGATCAAGCGCATCATGCGCTGCCGCCACCTGCTCGAGCGAGGTCTCGTCGATCTCGTCCATCTTGGCGTGGTTGCGGTATTCTTTGCGGGCCTCGATCTTGATCGCCTGCGTCACGGCCATTCCGCTGTACAGAACGTCACTCACCAGCTTGAAGAGCGTCAGGTCAAGCGTGGCCTCCGGATGCAGCGCCATCGCGGCGCCAAGGGCCATGGCCCGCTCTGTCTTGAGATCCTCAGCCAGCGAGGCCGGGTAGCTGATCTCGCCAGCGTCCGGGGCCTCCTCCCCCGTCTGGTTACTCGAGGAGCCGCACGCGCCCTCCTCTTTCACGGTGTCCTCGGGGCGCACGAGTCCCACATGGAGCGTGACCTTACCGCCCGACCACGACGCAATCACACCAGAGCGCGCGAGGTCCTCGGCGCTGTAGGCCTCCTGCAGGTCGCGGGCTTCCTCTTCCAGGGCGTCCACGCGGTCGTCGAGAGCAGTGTAGGCGTCCTCCTCGAGCCCCTCGTCCTCCATCTCGAGCTGCAGTTTCTCGAGCTTGGCGGTGATCTCATCGATGCGCTTCTGGGCGGCCTCATCCGGCTCGATCGGGCCGGGATAGACGCGACCGAAGTCGGCCATGGTCGCGTAATCATAGCGCAGCATCGCATCCGCCCAGGCAAAGCCCAGCCTCATACGGGCGTCCTCGGCGGCGGCACCGAGCTTCTCGAGCAGGATGGTCTCTACCAGCGCCGCATCCTCGAGCACGGAATGCTCTTCCAGAAGATCAGCCGCGACAGCGCCGCCTCGTGCCACGTAGTCTTCGCGCACGAAGGCCCCGATATCGTCGCTGACCTGCACCCCGCGGGATTTGAGCGACTGACGGACGGTATAGGCCTGCAGATAGCCGCCGTCTTTCGTGAGCGCCTCGAAGACCTCGCGCTGCGCCTCCTGGCTCGGGTGCTCGGCGAAAGCCTTCATCGTGTCGAGCGTGATCACCTTGGCCCGGGCCGCGGCGCGGATGTCGGGGTGGATCAGGCCGTAGCGCAACCGGCCTTTCACGGCAGCGACGGTCGTGCCGAATGTTTTGGCGATCGTCTCGGGCGTCTGGCCGTCGACCTCCATCATCCGGGCGAAGGCCTCGAACTCGTCGATCGCGTTCATCGGTGCCTGGGTGACGTTCTCAGCGAGCGACAGGGCTGTGGTCACGTCGCAATCGTCCGGAACAAGTCGGCAGTCCACCTTGGTCTTCGCGGTGAACCCCTTGGCAGCCTTGTCAGCGACCAGCTCCTTCAGCGCGGCGTGACGCCGGCCGCCGGCGAGCACGGCGTATTTACCATCGATCTTCTGGACCAGGAGCGGCTGGAGCAGGCCCAGCACGGCGATGCTGGCTTTCAGATGCGCGATGTTCTCGGGGTCATAGGTTTCCGGGGATTTGCTACGCACATTGGCGGGATGCGCAATTAGCTCGCCAATTGCGACAGTGAAAGGGGCAAAGTTTGCGGTCATGGGATGTCCTTTCCGATAGGTATGAAACGGTCTGCGCGATCATCCGCGCGACCAATCCCCGGGTTCGGGGATCAAAACGACAAAAGGCCCGCTTTGCCCTTTGAGGGTCAGCGGGCCTTGAGTGTCGGAGGTGTAGGATTGAGGCTGCCCCCTGCCCTACCAGTCGCGCGCCAGCATGATGGTCAGCACGCGCATGGTGGTCGCGGGGTTGTCCGGGGTCTCGGCCCCGTATCGGAAATCCGAGTCAGCCTCGTAGAGATCGATTTTCCAGAACACGGTCTCACCCCGGATCTCGACCGCCCCGAAATCGTGCCAGCCTTCGGGGTCATTCTCAGGCTCGAATGTGGCAAACTCACCGGTCGCCTTCACCGCATCGGCCATGACGCCGTCCCCGGCCTCCATGAGAGGCCGGGTGACATGCATGCGGCCCTGGATGGGCTGCTCGGGCGGGATCCCGAGACAGGCGAGCTGGCGGAACGCGTCGTTTTGCGCGGCGATTACGGTCGGATCTGGGCGGTCTGTCTGGGATTGAGCGGTACTGGTCATGGGGCTCTCCTTTGAGAAGTTGAAACACCCCTCTCAAAGCCTGCTTTTTCTTTTCCACGTGGCGGAAGAACCGAGGCCGAAGGTGCCCTACCCGAACAGCCCTCTGGGTCTGTAGTTAGGGTTGGGGATGGTTTCGATCCAGCCGCCCTTTTCCGTGATGCTCTCAAGCGCTGCCGAGAGCGGATAAGCACCCTCGGACTGGCTCCACCAATAGGCACCGCGTTCGAAGGTGATGATCCTGCGGCGACCACCAGGGAAACAGGCGACCCGCAGCGTCTTTGGGTCCTTGTGTGACATGGGAATCTCCGTTTGTGGGGTGTTATCAGGCAGCCTCGGCGCTGCCCCCTGCCCTGCCCGCCTCCGAGCTGGCGATCAGGTAGTCACAGGCGCGCTGCGCATCCGCGGCGTGCTTGAAGATCGCGGTTTTGTCCGAGCGCAAAACGCGCAGCCAGTTGTAGAGGTAAGCGGCATTCATCTCGAGCGTATGCGCCGTGAACCCAAGCTCCTGTCCCAGGAAACAGGAGGTCAACTCGGCCACAATCTCTTCGCGGGCGTAAGAAGTATTGCCGAACCGCGAGAGGCCATAATCGCGGTTCAGCCGGTGCGGTGCCTTTGTTGCATGGGCCAGCTCATGGGCCCAGACTCCATAAAAATGTCGCGGGTCCTGGAACCTCTCAATAGAAGGCATGAAAACTTTATCGACGGGCGGCAGATAGTAGGCCTCGCCGCCCGCGAATACCGTGGTGATGTCGATCGCATCGAAGAATGTCTGCATATACGGGATGGGCTCAGCAGGGGGATGTTCGGGCGCTGGCTCCGGGTCTGGGTAGAAGCTGTCGGGCAGACCCTCGATCTGGCAGGCATTGAACACGCGGTAGGATTTCTGGAAGCGGAAGATCCGGGCTTCCTCGGAGCGATCATCGCTATCGCTGCGGTCATCCTCGCTGTCGGCGTCTTTCCGGCTTTGACCATAATACACCACGACGGAGGACTTTTCGCCCTTGCGGACCTTTGCGTCCAACGCATTGGCCTGCGGGATGGTCATCCAGAAGGGCGAAGTGTAGCCTGCCATCATCGTCCGCATGGTCAGCAGGAAGTTGTTGACGCCCTGATAGGCCTCGCCGCCCACGCGCAGCGGTTTTGTGCTGCCGCCAGCGGTCCAGGGCTTGCGCCACGGCAGGACGCCGCGCTCGATGATGCGGATGATTTCGTTTGTGATGACCTCGGAGGCATCGAATTTGGGCGTGCGGGATCGGGCCATGGCTGGCGTCCTTTCGTGTGTTGATGAGAGAGAATGGGATTCAGGTTGACCGACGGGTGCGCGGATCGTTGGCGATCCTCGCACCGAGCTTTTCGACCATGTCGATGTAGGTGGTCAGTGAGACGGACCTGCCGGGCCCCCAAGATTCAGGGTCGATCGATCCGTCCCGCGGCACGCGGGGCAGGTTCGCGAAGGCGATCACATCGGTGACGGGTCGGATATCGATGAAGGGCGTCCCTCGTGCGACCGCAAGAGCGGCCAAGGGAAAGCGCTCGATCGGCGCGAGCGTGGACACGGTGGTCCAACCGAGATGGATGAACGTCCCGCCATGTCCGCAGATCACATGCGCGTCCGGCAATGTCGCCGCCTGCCTGAGATAGCCGAGGTCACGCAGGACGGTGCCGCGTTCGAGTCGCTGCGCCAGCCTCGCCTGACCGGCTCAGCGCAGTTCCTTGTGCCGCCACCATGAGTCAGCGGTTACGCGCAGCACGCGCAAGACACCTGTTTGCATCGGATTGCCCTTCGTCAAGAAAGACAGGCCGGAATCCGGCCCGGACCCGTCCGAGGAACCCCAAAGGCCCTCATCCGTCAGTCACAAAACCCAAAGGACACTTTCTCTTTTTGGCGGGCAGAACCGGCAGGGCTGGCAGCTTCTTCAAATATACGTCTCGGGCAGTGCTCAAAGCACCAAGACCTGCGGCATTTTCCAAGATGTGCGTGTTACCGGGACATGAATTCCTTGGGAGAAACGCGGAGTTCACTGCTGTTGACTTGATATTCAGCAATATTGCCGCTATATACCGTCATAATCACCGTATGGAGTAACGTCATGCACATCACGAACTTCGCAGAAGGCGGACAGTTTGAACCGCGCAAGATCGCAGCAGCGCTGCGCACCTCGGCAGAGGAGATCGCAATGACGGTTGGTCTTGGCAAGGATGCCATGCAGCGGCGGAGCCGTATCAGCTCGGACAAGACACAGCGCCGTTTGCGCGAACTTGTTGAGGTCCTCAATAAGGTCGAGCCGCGGTTCGGGTCGGAATTGATGGCTTATGCCTGGTATCGCTCAGAGCCCCTGCCCGGGTTTGACGGCCAAACCGCGATGCAGTTGGTGCAGGAAGGCAAGGCGCAGCAAGTTCTCGAATACATAGACGCGGTCGACGCAGGCGTCTTCGCCTGATGCCTCTTACGGCTGGGCGCTATGCAGGTCCTCTCTATTGCGCCCTCAACCGAGAGTGTCCGATCTTCTGTGTAACTGGGATCTGGTCCATGCTTCCTGAGAGGAGCAAGGACGATGACGATTTCCAAGGAACTGCTGGACGAACTTCTGAAGGGCTGCGAGCGGCCTGAAGATTTGCTTGGCAATAACGGCTTGATGAAAGAGCTGAAGATCAAGCTGATGGAGCGGATGCTGGGCGCCGAACTGACCGCGCACCTGGGCTATGAGGACGGCAAGGAGGCGCCGCCCGATCAGGTTAACCGCCGCAACGGCTCATCCGCCAAGAGACTAAAAGGCCAAGACGGCGAACTGCCGATTGCCGTGCCGCGTGACCGGGACGGCAGCTTCGAGCCTGAACTGGTGAAGAAGGGCCAGACCCGGATCGATGGGATGGACGACAAGATCATCGGGCTCTACGCCGCCGGTCTGACGGTGCGTGATATCCGCGCCCATCTCGAGGACGTCTATGGCCTTCAGGTCTCGCCTGACCTGATCAGCCGCGTCACCGACGCCGTGCTGGACGAGGTCCGGGAATGGCAGTCCCGGGCGCTGGACCGAATGTATCCCATCGTCATTTTCGACGCGCTCCGGTGAAGATCCGCGATGCTGATAGCCGCATGGTGAAGAACAAGGCCGTGTATGTTGCCCTGGGCGTCTCACGGGACGGTGTTCGCGAGGTTCTGGGCCTGTGGATTGCCAGAACGAAGGGCCAAATTCTGGCTGTCGGTGATGAACGAACTCAAGAACCGGGGTGTCCAGGATATCCTGATTGCCGTCGTGGATGGCCTCAAATGCTTCCCGGACGCGATCAACCGCCGCCTTTCCCGATGCCACAGTCCAGACGTGCATCGTTCATCTGGTGCGCCATTCCCTGAATTTCTGCGCCTGGAAGGATCGCAAGGCAGTCGCCGCCGATCTGCGCCTGATTTACGGCGCTCCAACCGCCGATCAGGCTGCCGCCGAACTGGATGCTTTCGAGGAAAAATGGGCCGAGAAATACGCCTCCATCGCTCCGGCATGGCGGCGGGCATGGCAGGAGGTGATCCCGTTCTTTGCCTTCGATCCGGCGATCCGCAAGATCATCTACACCACGAACGCCATCGAAAGCCTGAACCGTGTGATCCGCAAATCGATCAAGACCCGTGGTTCGTTCCCGACCGAGGAGGCTGCGACCAAGCTGATCTATCTGGCGATCCGCAATTTCGAGAAAGGTGGGCGGAATGTCCGGGAATGGTTTGCGGCCCGAAACCAATTCGCTATCATGTTCGACGAACGCTTCAACGCGTGACTGTATCTGAAACCCGCATGGACCGGGCCAGATACACAGAGTTCATGACACTCCCCCTCAACCCTGTCTATGCGCGTGAACCTCTCTCCGGGCGTGGTGCTGAACTCTATGGAGGGCGATTCAACGCGAAGGGCACCCCGGCCCTCTACACCGCGCTCGATCCAACCACGGCGTTGCGCGAAGCAAACCAGGTCGGAAGCCTGCAGCCCACGATGCTTGTGTCCTACGCTGCCGATCTTGGCCCTATTTTTGATACCCGAGACGCAGACGCAGTTGCTCAGTACGGCATGACGAAAGGCACACTCGCTGATCCGGGCTGGCGCGCAAGGATGCTCGATGAGCAAACTGTTCCGACGCAGGACTTTGCCGCCAGTCTCATCACTGACGGCTTTGCGGGGCTTCTGATCCGAAGCTTTGCCAAGGGGACATCGGTGGTAGACAACAACATAATCCTGTGGCGCTGGACTGGCGAAGGATGCAGACTTGACGTTGTGGATGACGAAGGCCGACTGTCCCGGATGTAAGAAAGCTTGGTTTAGCACGCCACCATCCTGATGTTCTGAGAGGTCAGTGCAGATCGGCATTCCACCGGGAGTGACGACGGTGCCCTCACC
>NZ_CP061500.1 GCF_014681765.1 Roseicitreum antarcticum | reverse complement strand
TTCCCAAAGTTTCAGGGGGCATTGTTCGACTTCGTACCCCTGAACAAAGTTGCGCACAAATTTGAGCAAGTCGAAAGAGACGGAATTTTGTCCCTCAAAGAAATTCAGGGATTTGGCTTGAGCGAAGATGTAGGCTGAAACTCCCTCGTCCACGACTATCGCCCGACCGCTATCCTGGGCCTCATCCACCATGGCGTTGCTCTTGCGTTTATGCTTGATCAGGGCGCGGAAAGTTGGGGACCAGTGCAGGATCGCAGCATTTGCGAAATGAAACACATCATGGAAACGGTATCCGTCCGAGTCAGCGATGTTGTCGGTCAACGGGTCACCGATGAACACACCTTTCCAGCGCAGGTAACTGCGGCCATTCGGGCGCTGGGTCACCTCTATCTGGAATTCCCGGGGAAGCTGTTCGTCTACAGAAAATTCCTTGTCAAAATCGGGCAGGTGCTTGGGGTCAGGTTTCAGGAAACGACCCCGAACCTTGGCAATGTTGCCATGCAAAACTGCGGCAAACGAGACGCCCGATGCCTGAACGGCCTCTAGATAGGCACGTGTGAAATCTAGCAAGGCAGGCCGAGCCTTCTGTCGGTCGGCATCTACTGCAAGAAGGCGCGTAGCATGTCCACCGAGCCGTAAGAGAACATCGTCCAGCGACGCGATCTGATCCGCGCTGATGACATGGGACAGTGGATGGAGTGGCGCCGCGTTCGCAGCAATGCTTTTCGTGAACCCAGAACTCCGCAAGACTTCGTCAAACAAATCAGTCAACGGGATGTTCACCCGGCGGCACAGAGCGGTCAGATACCAAAGCGTATCGCCCAGTTCTTCCTCGACATCGCGCAGGTAGCCAACGAATGCACTGCCTTCGCGTTGCAGTTTTTTCGAAGTGCTCATAACACTGCCCACTTCGCCGAAAAGACCAAGCAGGATCGGTGTCAAATCTTCAGTGCGAAATCGGTCAGTTTCCGCAACTTCTTTTTGATAATCGGACACTAGAATGTTTGAGGGGCTTAATGGCGGCTTCATCGTTTCACCTTCAAATTGTTCAACATGTCCTGCAGTGTGCCTTGATAGCCGATCATCTTGTGTTAACCTTTCGTGCTAATCGAGGATTTTATCCATGCGCTTTGAGTAGCGCGCACCGCTCTCCATGAACTGATAAGGATCACCGATCACAGTGTTGGTCTGCCGCCTGTATTTGGCTTCAATCCAGTCCAGCAGGGGCTGAGCCCCTACAAGTGGGAATTTTCTGTGCCCAATCTGGTTGCGATAACCGAGTTGAGTAAGAATGTGATGTGGAACCAGTGGGGCTAATGCGCCAAAATAGTAAAATCGGCGCGAAATCAACACTCTGTTTGTCTGGGTATCATTTTTGATATTGGATGGTTCTGGGCTGCCGTCAACCTGGCTGTGATGTGAGTCTTCCTGGATCCATGCCATAGTTCCAGCCGACCGATGGTAGATATTGTCACCCATGATGGTTTTCCGAGTGCCGTTGCGTACTGGACGTTTGGAATGAAACACTGGATCGTCCCAATATGCGTCGAATGTCCGAGTGTCGGTCACCTGCATCGCATAAATGCAACGGCCGACCGCTCTAAGCTTGGCACCACCCATGCCAACGACCCAGTCACCAACCTGTGCCGTCTTGCGTATCACGGGCTTGCAGGTTGCGAGCGTGCATACGCCGTGAAAAGGATTGGGGGCGAAACCGAAATCTCGAGCGACCACGTACATGTATACACTGGGCATGAAGCGTTCAGCACTTCGAGGTTGGTGCGGCATGTACAGGATCACGAGTCGTGCCGCTGCCTGGGTTCTCGAAGTGACTGTCTTTGCCCTCAATGGCGTCAATGACGCTGTCGGAGTTCCAGTTCACCAGAGCATCTCCGTATTTCTCAAACGCAGCTGGGATGTCCACCTCCGTTCCACCATGAGTATACACGCCCACGATCCGCTTCCCGAGTTCATTTGCCTTTTTGATTTCCCAATCCACCCATGGCCGTTGATGTGTTTTCTTCCCTATCAGTACGATCACGGTTCCGGCCCAAGACATCTTCATGCGCAGCATCCGCTTGAGCGTTCTTTCCGGAATTTGTTTAGCGTCGATGCGAGCCTGGTTTGACGGCTTCGCGCGGATCGAACTGTTGCGAATGTCGTAACTCTTCTTGCCAAGCAATTTGGTCAATTTGTTCACTTGCTCATCATCCGCATGATGATGGCTAATGAATACGTGCCGACGCTTCGACATCATGGACGCTCCTACACTGTCACCATACCACCCTAGATATGGTATCTTGGCTAGCCGGACAAACAAAATTTGGAAATTTTGTGGTCGCCAATACGATTGTTTCAACCCGGACAGCACTTGGGTGCTCGGGCGCAACGTGCTAGCCTCCAGCAGTCTGCTGAACAATAGTGAGATAAAGTCATTAACCCAAAGCAGGTTTGGCGCCGCCGCGCGGAACTGGCGGTTTACCTTGTCTCGAGAGCACGGCACTGACGCATCAGGAAACGTTGTTTTCATTGCCTTTCCCCGAACAATATCTGGTAGCCCCATTCCTGCCATCAGACGTGCACCAGTGCATCGCGCAGCAGCCTCACCTTCATGGCACAGCTGCCGCCAGGCTTTGCGCACTCTATAAACCTGCCAGTGGTCATCCCAGATTTTTGATTTTGGGCCGCAGAACCGCATCCCTTTGCGGGCGCGCAAATCAGCGCACATTGCGAGCCGTGCTTAATAGCCGGATGGGGCAATTTACAGAACTGATGCTAAGCGCGATTCCGAGACTCAGCCTGCGGGGATTAACTAGGAGGACGACAGCCTGTTCGGGGACATGATCTTGGAGACGTAGAGCTCACCAAAATCATCGGCCATTGCTGCGATCGCTGAGTGGTCGGCCCAAAAAACCGCGGTGCGGCATGCCACAAACCTATTGAGGGTCGAAATTAGCCAGTCACATCCCCACGGGCTTCTTAGGCGATGGCTAGGTTCCCAGCCGTTTTTCCGACAAAAGGGCGCGGACCGACCAATGCGGTTTTTGCCCGAGGCTGGATCAGGTGAGGGCCGAGTTCTCGGCGTGCCGGTATTCCGAAGCGGCTGGCGCAGTGGTGGCTTTCGCTTCGACGCTGACCAATTGGACTGGTGAGTAACCCAAATCTCAGGCGAAGGCTTCCACCTTTGTGCGGGCCGTTGCCTGCTGTGGATCCTCATAGGTGGCTATCGCCTTGCCGACGTCCCTCTGCATTTACTTCAGCGCGTTGAGCGACAGCGCCGCGAGACCGCAATCAGCCATGCAGAGCCTCGTGTCTTGAATGCTCCGGTATTGATGCCTGCGTCAGCTTAGCCCACGAATCCCGGAAGACGTGGTCACGGTTGGCAAGGGTTGATTATCAGTATTCGTCGCAGCCAGAGAGGTGCAGGTCTGGGGTTCAAACAAGTCCGACTGGCAAGATGACAGGGTCAGGCATGTGCTCTCGGCGCCTCTCTGTCCTCTGGGTCCTTCCTTCGACTGACAATCCCCTAATCCCGTTCGGTTTCTTGCGCGCAACCCCACGTCAGCCCGGGCCGTGTTGGCCGCCTTTGGCGTCCTGCCCGCTCCACCCCGGTCCTCTGGGGGTTTCCGGCGTCCATGCTGTCCACCGTGCACGCGTCACCCGACGGGCTTTTTCAGGGTCTTGTCGAAGGGACGGTCCCGAAGACAGGAAACACAGGAGCTTATCATGCAGAACATCGTCATCCTCGCCGGCAACATCGGTCAGAACCCTGAAGCCCGCACCACCCAGGGCGGCACCCAGATCACCAACTTCAGCCTCGCCACCTCGCGCCCCCGCCTCTCGGAAGGTCGCGTGATGCGCGACGACAATGGCTACCGGGTCATGGACACCGAATGGCACCGCATCACCTGCTTCAACGGTCTCGGCAAAACGGTCGCGGAGCATTGCGAAAAGGGCATGAAGGTCCTCGTCCACGGCCGCATCCACTACAGCAAGTGGATCGATAGCATGGGCAACGATCGCTACGGCTGCGAGATCATCGCCGAGAAGGTCGACTTCCTCAGCCGCCCGAAATCGGCCGAGGGTCAAGATCCCGAACTGGTCGACCGCGACGACGAGATCCCGTTCTGAGGAACGGGGTCTCCCCCCTTCGGCCCGGCGGGACAACCCGCCGGGTTCGGGGTGCGCCGTAAACGGTTAGGTCCAGTCTGGTGACGCTGGCGCTTATATTGACAAACTTTGGCAATCTATGCCATTTTCATGAGAAAGGAGATCAAGACCATGGCCACGATGAATGTCTCATTGCCCGATCCGATGAAGACCTGGGTCGAGGCGCAGACCAAGGATGGGCGCTACAGCAACGCCAGTGATTACGTGCGCGATCTGATCCGCCGGGACCAGGACCGCCATCAGGCAATTGCGGAGCTGCAACAGCTCGTCGATGAGGGCATCGCCAGTGGTCCCGCAAGGCATCTGGATGTCGAGGCATTCCTTGCCCGCAAGCGAGATCAGAATGCCGAAACCAACGGTCACTGAATACAGGCTGTCTCCCGCAGCATTAAGCGATCTGGACGCGATCTGGGACTACACCGTACGTATCTGGTCTGTTGGCCAGGCCGAAACCTACATCCGCGCGATTGCCAGCGATATGTCCCTGCTGGTCCGACACCCGGAAATCGCGCGCGAACGGTTCGAAATTCGCCCGCCAGTTCGGGTGTACCGCTCAGGGTCCCATCTCATCCTCTATCGGATCGAAGCCAGCTGGCTGGACGTGCTGCGTATTGTGCATGCGCGGCAAAACTGGACGGCTTATCTCAACGAATGATCCGTAAGCGTCCGGTCTGACCGCCCTACGGTGTATTTTTCCATGGCAGTAGATCATCGACGCGGTTGATCTTGTAGTCTGGGATGCGTGCCAGAGTGTCGGCCAGCCATGCCTGCGGATCGATACCGTTCAGCTTGGCGGTTTCGATCAGGGTGTATGCGATGGCAGCGGCTTTGCCGCCGGTCTGCGAACCGACGAAAAGGTAATTCTTCCGCCCGATTGCGATGGATCGCATGGCCCGTTCGGCTGTGTTGTTGTCCAGTTCCAAAATGCCGTGATCGAGGTAGGGCCGCAGCCGCGCCATGCGCGCTAGGGCATAGCGGATTGCACCTGCCAGCGGCGATTTGCCAGAGATACTGGGCAGTTGGGCGTGCAGCCATGTTTCCAGATTGTTGAAGATCGGTTTTGCCTTCGCTTGCCGGAGTTCGACACGTTGTTCTGGCGGCGATCCGCGTGCCTCTTTCTCGACCGCGTAGAGCTGCGCGATGCGCCTGATGGCCTCGTCGGCGATGGCCGAACCTTGCGCGCGGTGGATGTCGACAAACTTGCGCCTGACATGAGCCATGCAGGCGACTTCGCGGATATCGCCAGAACGATATAGATCTTCGAACCCGGCATAACCGTCTGCGTGCATCCAGCCCTGATACCTTGCGAGGTGATCCTTTGGGTGCTGCCCTTTGCGATCTGGCGAGAACTGATACCAGCTTGCGGGTGGGACGTCGCTGCCCCACGGCCTCTCATCCCGGCCATAGGCCCACAATCGCGCCGTCGCGGTCTTGCCGGCGCCGGGTGCGAGCATCTTGACGGGTGTGTCGTCTGCGAAGATTGCCTGACCCGCCAGCACGTGCCGCCCGATTGCATCCGCCAGTGGTTCCAGCAGCGCGGTAGATTTACCAACCCAGTCAGCCAGCGTTGAACGATCAATGTCGATCCCGTCGCGTTCGAAGATGCCGCTCTGGCGATACAGGGGCAGGTGATCGGCGTATTTGTTAACCAGAACATGCGCCAACAAACCCGGACCGGGACGGCCACGCTCAATTGGGCGCGATGGAAGAGCTGCTTGTGTGAACGCCTCGCAGCCCGAACACGCAAAGCGCGGCCGCACAATGCGGTTCACGATGAAGCGTCCGGGAATGTATTCCAGTTCCTCGGTCACATCTTCGCCCAGGCGGCGTAGGCCACCACCACACTGAGCGCAATCATCATCACCAGGGGTCAGCTCGACTTCCATGCGCGGGATGTGATCGGGGATTGGGCGGCGCTTCGGTTTGTCTTTTGGTTCTTCGTCTGGAAGCCGCAGCTTTGCCGTCATCTTTGCGACAGCGATCTCGCTCGTTTCCAGTGCCAGCTGAAGCTGCTCTATGTTCTCGGATGAGGTGCCAAACCGGTGGTTCCGTTGACCTGCCAATTGGTGTCGCAGCTTCTCAATCAACATCGCCTGCGATTTTACCTCCGCGAGCAAAAGTGCTGTGAACTGTCTCAGTTCATCAGGGTCTTCTGGCAGGGATTTGGCTACGTCCAGCATGGCCGGATCATAGCAAAACGACGACCCGGCGGGAATCCCGCAGGCGAATTTATCCTGCCTTGAGCGGTGTCCAGCTGCGTTGAGGCAAACGCCAATCGATCCCTTCCAACAACATCGCCAACTGCGCGGCGGTCAGAGCGATCTTGCCGTCCTTGGCCGATGGCCACACGAACCGGCCCTTCTCAAGGCGCTTGCTGAACAGGCACGCCCCCTGGCCATCCCACCAGATGATCTTGATCAGATCGCCACGACGACCACGAAAGACAAACAGATGCCCGCTGAACGGATCTTGCTTCAATGTCTGTTCAGCCTGCGCAGCCAACGTCGTGAACCCACGCCGCTTATGTGCTGCAGCACATAAGCGGCGTTATGCAGCGGCCACGATTATGCGGAGTCCTTCGCGACGAGGGCAATTTTAGGCATTAATTGCAGGATAATAAAATATCTCTGCAGGGCGACAGCGCGGCATAATCTAAACTTCCCAAGCGCCATTCTGGCACATGGGAGAGTAGATATGAACGTCATCAAAAGACAGGCCCCGGCACCAAGGACCATGGACGCGGGCGAACTGACGCCGTGGGTCAACCAGTTTGCTGAAGAACTCACTTTGCTGAGGTACTCACCGCTGACCATCCAAGGCTACACGATTGCGCTCGCCATTTTGCCGCGTGGCTTGCAATTGAGAAGGTCGAACTCGGTTTCATCGACCACGACATTCTTGGCCGGTTCGCCAAGCATCGTTGTCGTTGCGGGGGCACACGGCGAGCCGTGCCCTGCTCGACTGGCTATCTTAACCGTGTTCATCGTTTTATCTCGTTTCTTGCCAGACGTGGCATCATCGCTCCTCTGGCTGAGGCCGTCGCAAACTCCGTTGACCCTCTGGTTGGCGATTTCCAGGAATGGCTCCTGCGACATCGAGGCATTCGCGAACAGACAGCCGTACGACACGGGAGAATGGTCATGCGGCTTCTCCCGTCACTGGGATCGGATCCGCACGCTTATGCTGGCATCCGAATGGCTATTCTCAACGAAGCCCAACACTGCTCCGTAGTTTACACAAGACAATGATGACCGCACTGCGCGGATATTTGCGCTTTCTGGCAGCGTCCGATCGCTGTCGCCCTGGTCTTGAACACGCCGTGCCACGCATTCCGCAATGGCGACTATCATCATTGCCGCGCTATCTGTCACCCGATCAGGTCGAACGTGTCGTGGCGTCCTGCGATCTTCAAACCAGGCGGGTATTCGAGATCGCGCGATTCTACTCCTCCTTGCCCGTCTCGGATTGCGGGCGGGCGACATTTCGGAGATGCTTCAGCACATTGATTGGCGTTCGGGAACCCTGCGTGTCAAGGGCAAGGGACGATCCGAGACTCTTTTGCCTCTACCGCAGGATGCGGGCGATGCCGTGCTCGGCTATCTGAATGACGCTCGGCCAGCTGTTGACGACGACCGCATGTTCCTGACAGTAACCGCGCCATTTCGGCCGTTTCATGGTTCTCCGTCTATTTCTCAGATCGTTTCTCATGCTTTGACGCGCTCTGGCATTGAGGATCCGCCATCACGCGGAGCGAACTTGCTACGCCATTCGGCAGCTACACACCTGCTCCGAAGCGGTGCCACTTTGCAGTCGATTGGCGCGGTTTTGCGACACAAGTCCGTGGAGACCACGGTCCTATACGCCAAAGTCGATGTCATCATGCTGGAGCGGATCGCACAACCGTGGCCGGGAGAAGTGTCATGCTGACCGACGATCTTTCGCGCTACGTCGCGCTTCACGAGGCGATGGGTTTCAAATTCCGAACGCAGCGGATCTTGCTGCGCATGTTCGTGACCTACGCTGAGCATCACGGCGACGGCATGGTCAAAAGCGATCGAGTCATCGCATGGGCAATCCAGGCACCTTCTCCCGAACAACGACGCAACCGGCTGCTTACGGTACGCCGGTTCGCGATCGCGATGCACGCCGAAGATCCCGGGCATGAAGTGCCGGCGGCTGACGCGTTGGGTCGAGGGTTATTTCGGCGGAAGCAGCCATATATCTATTCGGCCGAGGAGATTGAGGGTCTCATGGTCGCGGCGGCTTCGCTTGGTCCGATCGGTACGCTTCGACCGCTTACTTATTACACATTGTTTGGGTTGCTCGCCGCGACCGGAATGCGGATATCCGAAGCGCTGGCTTTACGACTGCGATGTCACCGACGACGGACTGGTCATCGCCAGCACCAAGTTCAAGAGAGCAGGCTTGTTCCGATTCACAGCACGACCCGTGCGGCAATCGATCGCTATCTCCGCTCGTTTGTCGATCATCGGGAGACTACCGCGCTGTTCTTATCCAACGAAGGTACTCCGCCGGCTACGACACGGTCAGTGCGATCTTCCGGAAAATTTCGCGCAGATCGGATTGAGGGGTGCTCCGGACAGCCGGGAACCGCGTATCCACGACATGAGGCACAGCTTCGCCGTGAGATCGCTGGAACAATGCCATGCGACAACGACGCCGTATCCCGCCACATCTCGCTCTCAGCACGTATCTCGGCCATGCGCATGTTCACGACACTACTGGTATCTAGGCCATACCAAGCTTGATGGCGCAGATCGCAGATATTGCCGAGACCTTCGACCGGACAGGTGCAGCATGACCGCGCTCGCACCCGCTCTTTCCCGGTTCTTCGAGAACACCTGCCTCGCGATCAGCGCGCCAGCCCGCACACCTGTGACGCTCGCCTATAGCTTTCAATTGCTCGTCACCTTTGCTGCGCGGCAGCTCCAAAAGGCCCCATCGCAATTGGAATAGAAGATATCGGGGTGCCAATGATCCTATCCTTCCTCGAGCATATCGAACGGGATCGCGGCAACTCGGCTCGATCCCGTAATGCTCGATTAGCGGCCATCAAATCGTTCTTCCGATTCTTGGAGTATCGTGTGCCGGCTTGCCTTGATCAGTCGCTTCGCGTCCGGGCCATCCCAATAAAGAAGACCGACCAGACGCTAGTCGCTTCGCTGACAAGGGCTGAGATTCAGGCGCTCATCGACGCGCCCGATCCAAGACCATTTACGCGTGCCCGAGACCGCGCAATGCTCCACCCGCCTTCTCGGCGGGCCTGCGGGTTTCCGAGTTGGTCGGACTGCAGCTCGATCAACTCGAACTCCGAAGTCCGGCCACTATCCACGTCATCGGCAAGGGGCGGCGAGAGCGCGTGTGCCACTGTGGAAGGAGGCGTCATTGCGCTCAAAGCCTGGCTTGCCGTCCGCCAACAGCGACAAGATGGAGCGCTATTTCTCAACGCTGCGGGCTTCGCGATGACCAGATCCGGGTTCGAATATATCCTGGCCAAACACGTGATCACCGCCGCCCAATCTTTTCCATCAATTGCGGCAAAGCGCGTGACACTCATGTGTTGAGGCACAGCTGTGCCCAACACATGCTGCGCGCCACGCGCGATATCGAAAGGTGGCGCTGTGGCTAGGCCACGCCAATCTCCAAAGCACCGAGGTCTACTTGCGCGCTGATCCGAACGACAAGCTCGAAGCCTTGGCGGCCGCAAGCTCCCCGACCCTGCAGCCGGGTACGTTCTCGCCGCCGGACAAGCTCATTGCCATGTTGAAGGAGGCACGCCGCTCAAATTATGCTGAGTGACAATTTTCCGATTCCTCAGCGATCTTTGCTTCGTCGCTGAGGACTCCACATAATCATGGCCGCCGCATAACGACGCATGTCAGTCACGCCAGCCGCCAGCCAGACACGCGTGTTCGCCGGAACCGGGATCATGCAGAAAGGCCTCGGATCAGCCGGGCCAGTGCTTCGGGATCGTAGCTGCCGACAATCCTCAGTTGATGGCCGCCCGCGATGTCGATCTCAATTGCGCTGTGGCCGGATGCGGCATTGGCTGCACGCGCGGGGCCCGGTTCTTCAGTGGCTGGACGGTCAACTATCTCAACAGGCAGAAAGCATGGCGTCTCAGCAACCTCGACTTCAACGATCTCTCGATCCGGCGCAAACTTGGGATCACGCAGCCATTTATGGATCAGGTTGGTGTTCATCGCGTACCGTCGGGCAACTTGCGCGACCGAAACATCCGGCGCACATGTTTGCGCACAGATCGACACCTTCTCCTCATCCGACCAGAACCGCTTCTTCTGACCCTTCTGACCCGCCATAACTGCCCTCAAGATGTCCACTTCTTTGGTTGCCGCCCGTAATGCAAGAAGTTTTGACAGTCTTGGCGTGTGATCGAGTGCGAACTTCTTTCAGGCCTCGTTGTGCGGCATTTCCAGAAGCCGCGGGCCGGGATGGTGATCTGCGGATCAGGTCCAAATCTATCGAGCGCGCTATAAGCGCATAGTGGACAACTGGTTTTCCTGACCCAGATCTGTTCGATCATTGTGCCCATTCAGGTCGTCGTCTTCTCACACTCCCCTTGGCCCCGACTCTGGCTGATTACGACATGTAGCTCATGCCGTAGCCGCCAGCGTCGGATCTCTGTAATCCTCGTTCTTCGTCAGCATCGCCCAGATCTGACGCGCCATCTTGTTCGCAAGCGCGATCCCGACCAGAAGCTTCGGCTTCCGCTCCAAGATGCGACCGATCCAGCTCTCCGCCGGTATCTTATGGCGCGCCGGCCGATAATCCGACTCATTGCACCAATGATCAGAAGCCGACGGATATCGGCCTGTCCAGCCTTGGAGATCCGGCCGAGTCGTTCCTTGCCGCCTGAAGAATGTTGGCGTGGGACAAGACCCAGCCAGGCCGCAAAGTCGCGCCCTCTCTTGAACTGAGACATGTCGGGCGCGAAGGCTTCAACGGCCAGAGCCGTCAATGGCCCGACTCCGGGCAGGGTTTGCACGCGTCGCGCCGTATCCGACTGAGCGGCCAGTTCCTTGAGTTTCCCGTCACGCGATGTGATGCGCGCCGTCTTCTCTGCGATCTGTGCCAGAAGGTCCCGACACTCTTCACGGACGATGCCGCACAAGTCGCAGGTCTCTGATTCAACCAAGTCTTGCATGCGCTTGATGTGCCCTATGCCGATTGGAAAGACGTGACCGTGTTCATAGAGAATTGCACGAACAGCGTTCACGTCTTCTGTGCGTTGCCTAATCAATCGCTCCGGCCCGGAACAAGGCAGCCCGCGCCTGCTGATCAACCGTCTTTGGCGTGACAAACAGCATCTCAGGCTGGCGCGCAGCGATGATGATCGCATCTGCGTCGGCTGCATCATTCTTTTTGTGGCGCTTCACGAAAGGCCGAACAAACTGCGGAGCGATCAGCTTGGCCTGATGACCCATCGCTTCCATTTGGCCTGCCCAGTAGTTCGCGCTGCCGCAGGCTTCGAAGATAACCACGCTCGGGGCCAGCTTCGGCATGAACACACGGAACTGTTCACGCGTCAGCTTCTTTTTGAACTGGATCTCCCCGGTCGCCATCAACGCCCCGTGAACCTGGAAAATGGACTTTGCCAAATCTACGCCGATTATCATATCATTCACTTTGCCGTCCTCTCCGCTTCATATGTGGTTTCACTACCGACATGTTGGCACATTGCGATGCCGTCGGGGAGGGCGGCAACCATCCCATCTATCATTGGTGGACACTATCAACGCACTCTATGGCGCGTCAGAGCAGCAAGGCCGGACGCTTACAATGATCCTGGGCCTCGTGCCACACAAGCCAGAGGTCGATGTTTCGCTATCATATGAGGATTTGTCCATGAAACCCGCTGACGAAGACCGCATCGCGGCCAACCTTGCGAAGATCATGGCGATGATCTGCATTCGGAATACACACCTCGAAGACCTGCACGCAGGCACGGTGCCGATAACCAGGACGGGGGACTATTCCGATGTCTGGGTGATCGATGCGACGGGTCGGAAAATACCATGGCCCAAAGCCGCTCATATCGACGACGTCCAGATGGCAAGCCTGATGCGTGACATCGTCAATCGCCTGTTCACGTTTCACATGAAGAACGACGATCCGGGTTTTCGGGAGGATCTGGATCGCTGGATGGCTGTCGCTGGCAAATGGGATGATCCGGTGCTGGATCAGGCCTTCCTTGATGCGGTGGCCAGCTTGAAGTCTAGACCCAACAATTAGACCAGCACCCGGTATCCCTGTCCCTGTGTCGGGCTGCTTGCCGATAGGCGGTGCTTCGACCTCGGCCTGCGTTTGAGAGTCAGAGAGGTGTTGGTTGCTTTCGCGACGGGTTGAAGGCTGGGAGAGTGGCTTCCAGCGCCTGTCACGGAGGAATACCGATGGGTGTTGTGGAAGTTTTGGACCCTGTACAGCCAACAGGGCAGGTGGCTATAGGGTAGATGTGAGCCGCGGTGAGCGGAACGGGCGGGTGTCGTCGGAGTGGTTCAACCGGCCCGATGACGAGCGGTATCTCTCGCTCGATGATCTCTGGGCCAGCGTAAAGGGTCGCTCCGAGCGCAGCCGCAGCCGGGTGGTGCAGACCGCCGATATCCGGGTCGAAGCGGCGCGTGACAGCCCCGACCGGCTGCATTTGATCCTGCCGAAGGCGCAGGAACCGGTGGCACCGACGCATTGGGCCTTTGGCCAGCTTGCGAGTATCGTCGGCGCGCCGGCATCCTACCTGCGGCAGCTGCCCGCGCCATTGGCGGGGATCAACCTGCAATATGGTCTGACCAATCACCGCGCTGAGCAGGTGAAAACCTTCGAGACCGAGGATGGCCGCACCGAACTTCGCGCTGTCACCGGCCCTGATTATGGCCGCATCCATGATCACGAGTTGGTCGAGGCGGTGCAGCGGATTGCAGGCAATGGCACCGGCGATACGCGCTGGAAGGTGCCGGGTGTGCTCGACTGGTCGACCGGGGTCTACAATCCCGATGTCGAAATCAGCCGTGATACCACCACGCTTTATGCCTCGGACCGTGATGTCTTCCTGTTCCTCGTAGATGATCGCAATCCGATCGAGGCGGGCAAGCTGCCTGATGGCTCCCCTGATCTCTACTTCCGGGGCTTTTACTGCTGGAATTCCGAGGTGGGCGCCAAGACGCTCGGCATGGCCAGCTTCTATTTGCGCGCCGTCTGCCAGAACCGCAATCTTTGGGGCGTCGAGGATTTTCAGGAGATCAAGATCCGTCACTCGAAATACGCGGCGTCCCGCTTTGCCCACGAGGCAGCGCCCGCGCTGACCCGATTTGCCAATTCCTCGCCGCAAAGTTTCATGAACGGTATCAAGGCGGCGCGGCAGCAGATCGTGGCGCGCAGTGACGAGGACCGCGCGGACTTTCTGCGCAAACGTGGCTTCTCAAAAGCAGAGTCGGGTAAGATCATCGACAAAGTGCTGATGGAGGAGGGCCATCCGCCCGAGAGCATCTTCGATTTTGTCCAGGGGATCACGCGTCTGGCGCGTGAGAAACCCCAGCAGGATGCACGGCTCACCCTGGAAAGCCACGCCAAGAAGCTTCTCGACCGGGTTGGCTGACGCCGCTCGATTGTCAGCGACCGCCTGTATCTGCGGCGGTCGCTCCCCTTTCCCCCTTAAGCGCCGATGGCCTCGCCCCAAACAGGGCAGGGGCCGCGACGCATTCATTTCATCGAGATATCCATGACCCCACAGGAAGAAACAATCATCCTCAACGCCCGCGAAATTCTGGGTCGTTACCTCAGCCAGAACCCGGTCATCGGCAGCTGGCAGGCGGTGCGTGACTATTGCGCGCTCACCGTGCGCGGGCCAGTCGAGCGGTTCCATGTTCTATATCTCGACCGCAAGAACCGCATCATCTCGGATGAGCGAATGGCGGTCGGCACGGTGGACCATGTCCCGGTCTACCCGCGCGAAGTGATCAAGCGTGCACTGATGCTGAACGCCAGTGCCCTGATTCTGATCCACAATCATCCTTCAGGTGATCCGAGCCCGTCGGAGGCCGATCTCAGCATGACCAAGGAGATCCAGAAGGGCTGCAAGTATCTCGGCCTGACGCTGCACGACCACATCATCGTGGGGGCCGGAACGGAGCTAAGCCTGCGGGGGCTCGGCAAGATCTGACGTCTCACGTTGAACGACCGCCGTCGCCTTTTTCGAGGAAGAGGGCGGTGGTTTGACTTTTGACGGATGAGGCGGGGAGAGAGGCTTCCCGCGCCGTCGGAGATTTTGACATGTTTGACCTTCCCTTCTCGATCCCGCCGGCAACGCAGAAAACAGGCTTGCCGCCGAGCTTCCCGACTGCCGTTGCAGATCAAAGCTTGCCTTTCGCCCTTACGATGGCAGTCCAAGTGCCTGCCGCCATGATGTCGGGGCAGGCGCGTCCAAAGGTTCTCGATCGTTTCGCCAGTCTGGCCGAGGCCATGCGGGGTGCGATCGATTACGCAGAGCATGTCACGCCGGATGATGCGCCACAAATCCTGGCGATCCTGGATCGCGATGAACGCCTCGTTCTGGCCGGAGCCGCCAGTGACGGCGCTGTAGCGTGGTGTCATCCGGTGACCAGCGCGGCCGAGGCCCGGGCGGTGGTGCGTGAGGCGAGCGCGTTGCGGGCGCAATCCCTCCGCGCCGCCGACTGGCGCGAGCCTGATCTTGCGCAGCGGCTGCGTCATCGCGCCGATCTCTTTGACGCGCGCCTTGTTGACCCGCTGTGGCGTGCTTTCGCAGCCCGCGCCCTGCAGATCGCCGCGTGACGCCTAAGAGCCAGAGGAGGGAAGGGGAAAGTTTGAGCCTTTCGGGGATGAGAGAAAGTCCCGTGGTTCACACCCTTCCACCTTTCAAGGAGAAAACCAATGTCCCAGATTGAACCTACTCTCGCTGCCCCGATGGCGCCGTCCAAGATCGATTTCGCCGCGATGCTGGCGCGACAGGCAGAACGCGATGCTCGGGTCGCGGCCCTGCGTCCAGCCAACAAGAATCGCCTTTTCGACGGTCTTGCCGCGGCGGGTATCACCCATGTCACCGTCAGCTTTGACGGCTATGGCGACAGCGGACAGATCGAGAGCATTTCGGCCTGGGCGGGCGAGATGGCCGTCGACTTCCCCAAGACCCAGATCGCCTATGCCGCGCTGACCTGGGATGACCCCGAGGTGGAGATGCGGAACCTCTCGCTCGAAGATGTTGTCGAGCAGCTGGCCTACGATTTCCTCAGCGACACCCATGGCGGCTGGGAAAACAACGACGGTGCCTATGGAGAGTTCTGCTTCGATGCCAGTGCCCGCTGCATCCATCTGGAGTTCAACGAGCGCTTCATCTCGTCCGAACTCTACGCCCACGACTTTTAAGGAGGCGAGCATGGCACATCCCTATCACCACGCGTTGTCCTCGGTGAAGAAATGGGGCGGCACTGTCGACGATTTCTTGGCCGTGCACACCTGGTTTGACGCATCCAAGGAGATCACCGCAGACTTCCGGCACCGCGCTCTGCGTCACCATGCAGAGGGCATCTTCATGGCCGAGACGATCTTCGGTCCGACGCTGACCCTATCGACGGGCCGGATCATCCCGACTCGCTGGGTGGGCGAGCAGCACGTGAAGGAAGACCTTGGCTTCATTCCGAGCTTTGCGGACTGGGTTAAAGCGATCCGACCCGAGCCGTGGATGGGCCGGGCTGAAAAACTCGAGGCGCTGGTCGATCCACACATCGCCTCACTCGTGGCGGAGGGCACATGAAATGACCGACCCCGCCTATCTGCGCCTCGGCCTGCCGCCGAAGGCGTCGCGGTTAGCCGTCGTCCGTGCGGCGATCCGAGCACTTCATCCTGACACGTTGGCGGTGCGTAGCTTTCGGGAGGCGCGCAAGCGCTTTTACCGCGACATGCTCGACCAGCATGCGGCGCGGCAAACACCTGCGGAACCACGATCAGGCTGATCGTCGGGTTCTACCGCACCAATACCGTCCATCCCCAAACTTTGCCCGGCCCCTCGGCCGGGTTCTTTCCATCTGGAGACCCCCATGGCTGACTATTTCACCCACTTCTCGTGCCTCATCGATGTGGGCACATCTGCAAACGCCATCCGTGCGATGGACCTCTTTGTCCAATTACGCGACGAGGATGATTTGACCGACGATCCTCGGTTCAGTGGCTTTGACTTGTCACGACAAGACGGACCCGACAGCAGCATCCTCTGGATCCACGACGACGACAGCGGTGACGTCGAAAGCGTTATCGCCTTTGTACTGCGCGTTGCCGCAGATCTCGATCTGACCGGCCTCTGGGGATTTGAGTATGCCAACACCTGTTCCCGCCCCCGACTGGATGCATTCGGCGGTGGCGCACATGTCATCGATCTCGGCGCGCGGACGACAATCGGCTGGACCAATACCAATGAGTGGCTTGCCGCCGCGCTGAACGGGGAGGGCGTCGATGTCTGATGTCATCTGCACAACGGTTTATCAGTTTGCGGAGCTTTCTGATGCTGCCAAAGACTTGGCCCGCAGTTGGTATCGTGAATTGGGGCCACATGACGACTGGTGGGATGCGGTTTATGAGGATTTCGAGCGCATCTGCGAAATCCTCGGCATCCACTTGAAAACCACGCCCGTCCGGTTGATGGGCGGGGGCACGCGCCGAAAGCCCTGCATCTGGTTTTCGGGGTTCTGGTCGCAGGGTGATGGAGCTTGCTTCGAGGGTTTTTTCTGCCATGCCAAGGGCGCGACCAAGCGCATCCGCGACTATGCCCCGCAGGACGTCACCCTGCACGGCATTGCCGACCGGCTGCAGGCCATCCAGCGGCGGAACTTCTATCAGCTCTCAGCCGAGGCAAGCCACCGGGGCCGTTACTACCACGAATACACCATGTCCGTGGATGTCACCCGCGACAGCCCGACCTGGCAGCCGCCAACCGACGGCACCGAAGAGATCGTCACTGAAGCGCTGCGTGACCTCGCACGCTGGCTCTATGGCCAGCTGCAGGCTGAATACGATCACCTCACCTCCGACGAGGCCATCGAGGAGGGGATCATTGTGAACGAATACACCTTTACTGAGGCTGGGCGAAGGTTTGGGTAAATGGGTCAATCATGCGGTGGAAGGATACAATGTCTTCGTATCTCAGGGCGTGTTTGAATAATCGCTCTATCAAACTGCCTGAACGGGATCAGGGACAAATTATTGTAAACGGCATCGTGTCTTGCGGAAAACCCCGGCAAGTCCTAGATATTCGCTAACTTTATGCAGAAATGTTCAATGCCGAGACATCTCTTTTCTCTCTTGCTTGTGATTGCCGTCGCATTTTTCGGCGTCCTTCCGCATGCGACAATGGCTGGCGAGATGCCGAAAACGTCGGTGTCTTGTCACAATGAACAAACTGTGGTGAGTGGGCATTCCGATGCGATGGAGCATTGCGGCGGTCCCGATCATGCAATGTCCGGAGGCTGTGCAATCGCCTGTCTCGGATCGATTGCAACCTGGTTTACGTCTTCGGACGCAGCTCCAATCGCATTTCGCCCGATTTCGCATCGGGCTACGGTGTCACTCGTTTTGCGCGGGCGCTCCGGCGATCCGGCCGACCGCCCTCCCAAATCCATCTGAACGGTTAACGCGCGGAGCCGTACTACGGCTTCTGACCGATGCGCCCCTTTGGGGGCATGATGGATTTATTCAAAATGAGACATGAACTGACACGCCGCGGCTTTCTGGCTGCATCCGCAGCCTTGGCTGCCACCACCGCCTTGCCGCGTTTGGCCCTCGCGCAAACTAGACCCCTTACCCTGACAGCACAGACGCGGGTGATCGACGTCGGTGGTCGCGCCGCCACCGTCATGGGCCTGACCAATGAAGCGGGCAGGCAAGGGCTGATCCTCGACCCCGGTCAGAGATTCCGCGTGGATCTGACCAATGCTTTGGACGAGGAAACGATCATCCACTGGCACGGTCAGATCCCGCCCAACGCACAGGACGGCGTGCCGAACCTGCCGATGTCGCTTTTGCAGCAAGGCGAGATGCGCAGTTACGACTATGCGCCGATGCCCGGAACGCATTGGATGCACAGCCATGTTCCGGTGCAGGAGATGAACCTGCTTGCGGCTCCGCTGATCGTGCGCAGGCCCGAGGACCTGACGGCCGACCGCCAGGAGGTGGTGATGTTCCTGCATGATTTCTCCTTCCGTCCCGCGGCCGAGGTTATGGCCGAGATCACGGGAGGCGCCGTGCATCACGACATGGGCGAAGTGGACGCTCCGGCGCAGAACCTGAGCGGCATGTCTGGCATGGACCATTCCGGCATGTCCATGCCCGGGATGACCATGGGCGGGATGGGCTCTGGCGGAATGGTCATGGACCTGAACGACTTTGACTTCGACGCCTATCTTGCCAATGACCGCACGCTCGCCGACCCCGAGGTGGTCACGGTCGAACGCAGGGGCCGCGTTCTGTTGCGGGTGATTAATGCCGCCGCAGCAACGTCCTTCTGGATCGACACAGGCGGGGTTTCTGCGCGTCTTGTGGCGGTGGATGGTCACGGCGTTGAGCCGGTGGCGGGCACACGCTTCGGTCTTGCCATGGCGCAGCGTCTTGATGTGGAAATTGATCTGCCGGAAGCGGGGGCCTTCCCGATCCTCGCCCTGCGCGAAGGCGCACGAGAACGCACAGGCATCATTCTCGCCTCCGCAGGTGCGGAAGTGCGGCGGATCGATGATCTGGCCGAGACCGACAGCGGTGCATTCGATATCGATCTCGCGCAGGAGATGCTGCTGCGGGCGGTACGGGCGGAAGGTGACCCCTCGCTGGTGCCGCGTCCGGTGGACCGATCCCACATGATCATGCTGGGCGGTGCGATGCAGCCTTACCTCTGGACCATAAACGGACAGGTCTGGGGCAGCCACACGCCGATCACCGCCAGAAGCGGCGAGCGGGTGCATCTGACGTTCCACAACATGTCGATGATGGGGCATCCGATGCACCTGCACGGGCACGTGTTCCAGGTGGTGAACGTCAACGGACGCAGCCTGGACGGTGCGATCCGCGATACGGTCTATGTGCCGCCGATGACGATGGTGACGGTCGCGCTGGATGCCGGCGAGGCCGCGCGCTGGATGCTGCATTGCCACCACATGCCGCATCTGTTCACCGGCATGATGACCGAGTTCGCCGTCTCAGCCTGATACATCGGCCACCGAAGCAAGACGCCACCTGGTGGCAAACACATTCACAGTGCGCCTCACCAGGGCGGTCAGGAGCCGACCGCAAGAGAGCCGCACAGACGCCGCATGATCGGCGAAGATAAATTGGAGATCTAACATGAACAAGGGACTCATCGGCGCACTTGTCGTCGCCATCATCGCCGTGGCGGGTTGGTATTGGACACAAGGCCAGACTACCGAAGAACCGGTTTCCGCCTCTGCCCCGGACGGCGCGCAGATCGCAGGAGCTTCTTTGGCGGATGTCGTCGTGCCCGAGGGGCTTTCGGCCATGGCGCAGCAAGGCGAAACTTATTTCAACGCGGTCTGCGCTTCCTGCCATGGCACGAATGCCGCCGGGCAAGACGGCGTCGCGCCGCCGCTGGTGCATCGCATCTACGAGCCCGGCCACCACGGGGACATGGCCTTCGTTCTGGCGGCGCGGAACGGGGTACGAGCGCATCACTGGCCGTTCGGCGACATGCCACCGGTCGAGCAACGCCTGACGGATGGAGAACTCGGTGCGATCGTTGCTTACGTGCGCGAGTTGCAGCGTGCCAACGGGATCAACTGATGCGGCGGACTTCCAGCCCGGCGCGTTTCAATTCACCCAGAGAACCGATGTGAGGCTCGGCATACTCATGCTTGCAGGGGTCGCCATCTTGGGTACCGTCTGGGCCGCGATCCATCTGTTTGCGCGCGACGGTGCCGCAGTGGCGCGCGGCCGCGTCCTGTACGACGCGAACTGCGCAGCCTGCCATGGCGGAAATCTGAAGGGTCAGCCGGACTGGCAAAGCGCGGGGTCTGACGGGCGTCTCCCCGCGCCACCCCATGACGCCACCGGCCATACCTGGCATCATTCCGACGCCGATCTGATCGCCTATATCACCTATGGTGGCGCGGAGGCGCTTACTCAGATGGGAGTGGCCTTCGACAGCGGCATGCCGGGGTTTGGCGACGTGCTGAATGCCGATGAGATCGCGGACATCCTAACCTACATCAAATCGCACTGGCCCGAGCGCGAGCGGCAGTATCAGGCGGAGCGGAGCACGTCCGACGAAAGTTGACGGGACGGCATAGATCCGGGCGGCCAGATCAAGACAACTCAGGTCGAAGCCACAGGATATCCGGCCTCAGCCAAGGCAGCCTGAACATGCGCCGCGTCAGTGCTGCTCTCGACCGATATCCGTCGCGCCGCCATGTCGAACGCGATCTGTGCCGCCGGGTCGAGAGCATGGATGGTCTTTTCGACCGTCGCCTTGCAATGGCCGCAACTCATGTCGGGAATGTGGAACGTTGTCATGCGTATCTCCTTTTTTGGTTTGCCTATAGATCAACGCGCCGCAGCCGCAACGCGTTGGTGATGACCGAGACCGACGACAGGCTCATCGCCGCCGCCGCAATCATGGGCGACAGCAAAAGCCCAGTAACCGGATAAAGCAGCCCCGCAGCGATAGGCACGCCGACAGCGTTGTAGGCGAAGGCGAAGAACAGGTTCTGCTTGATGTTGCGCAGCGTGGCGCGTGCCAGTTTGCGCGCCCGCACGATGCCCATCAGATCCCCACCCAACAGGGTGATGCCTGCGCTTTCCATCGCGACATCGGCACCGGTTCCCATTGCGATGCCGACATCGGCGGCGGCCAGTGCGGGGGCGTCATTCACCCCGTCGCCTGCCATCGCGATCTTGTGGCCGTCTTTGCGTAACTGGTCGATCAACTTCTTCTTGTCTTCCGGCAGGACGCCGGCGCGCACCTCGTCGATGCCCAAGGTCGCCGCTACCGCTTGCGCGGTGCGCTCATTGTCGCCTGTCGCCATGATCACGCGCAGCCCTTGCGCATGAAGCTCCTTGATCGCCTGAGCAGTTGACTCCTTGATTGGATCGGCCACCGCCACGATGCCCGAAAGGGCGCCATCAACCGCGACGAACATCGCTGTCTTGCCCTCGGCACGCAGGGCATCAGCCTTTTCCTCGGATTGCGTCGTCTCAAGGCCCATCTCTTGCATCATCGCGTTATTGCCGAGGGCGACGGCGCGTCCGCCGACGTTGCCGCGCACGCCCTTGCCGGTAACAGCCTCAAAATCCGCAGCCTCCTGCCGGGCAGCGCCCTGCGCTTCGGCCCCTTCGACGATGGCTTCGGCCAGAGGATGTTCCGAGCCACGTTCAAGCGCTGCGGCCAGCGACAGAATATCAGCTTCGGCGATGTCACCTAGCGCTACGGTATCGGTCAGCTTTGGCTTGCCCATGGTCAGGGTGCCGGTCTTGTCGACGATCAGCGTATCGACCCCGGCCATGCGTTCCAGCGCCTCGGCATCCTTGATCAGCACCCCGGCCTGCGCCCCGCGACCGGCCGCCGTGGTGATCGAAATCGGGGTGGCGAGGCCAAGCGCGCAGGGGCAGGCGATGATCAGCACCGAGACGGCCGAGGCGATGGCAAAGACCAGCACCGGTTCCGGCCCGAAGATCATCCACATCACAAAGGCGAAGATCGCCACCCCTACTACGGTCGGCACGAAGACCGCCGCCACGCGGTCCGCCATCCCCTGGATTGGCGCGCGAGAGCGGCGCGCATTCGACACCATGGCCACGATCTGCGCCAGCACGGTATCGGCGCCGACCTTGCCCGCCTCGATCACGAGGCTGCCGTTCTTGTTGATCGTGGCCCCGGTCACCGCATCGCCTGGACCCTTCTCAACAGGCATCGACTCGCCGGTCAGCATGCTTTCGTCCAAGGACGAGCGCCCCTCGATCACTGTCCCATCCACCGGGACCGCATCGCCGGGGCGCACCCGAAGCCGGTCGCCCTCCATGATGTTTTCCAGTGGTGCGTCGTATTCAGTGCCGTCTGGCAGAATACGTCGTGCGGTCTTTGGTGCGAGGTCGAGAAGTGCGCGGATCGCGTCACCGGTGCGTTCCCGCGCTCGCAGCTCCAGCACCTGGCCTACGAACACCAGCGCGATAATGACGACCGCAGCTTCAAAATAGGTGCCGACACCTTGGCCCATCCGGTAAACCTCCGGAAAGATGCCCGGGAGAAACGTCGCCACGATCGAATAGAGATAGGCCGCAGCCACGCCAAGGCTGATCAGCGTCCACATATTGGGCGAGCGGTTGATCAGCGAGTCCCAGCCGCGTTTGAAAAACGGCAAGGCGGCCCAAAGCACGATTGGCGTCGCCAGCACAAACTCCAGATAACTGGCGGTCTGATGTCCGATCCAGTCGCGCACAGGCAGGCCAACCAGCTCGCCCATCGTCAGCACGATGAGCGGGACTGCCGCCGCCGCCGATATCCACATCCGGCGGGTGAAATCCGTCAACTCATGGCTGGGCTCGTCCGTCGGCACCACCGGCTCCAGCGCCATGCCGCAGATCGGGCAAGGCCCCGGCGCGTCACGGACGATCTCAGGATGCATCGGGCAGGTGTATTGCACGTTAGCGGGTGCGGCCTTCTTGCGCCCTTCGGCGCGGCCCGAGGCGTAGAACCACGGATCGCCTTCAAACTTCGTCTGGCATTTTTCAGAGCAGAAATGGAAGGTCTTGTCCTCGAACTCTGCGTGCCGCGTATCGGAACCGACCGGGACCGTCATCCCGCAGACCGGATCCTTTGCCGTCTCAGCCCCTTCGGGAATGTTCGACTTTGCGTGCTGGTGATCGTGGTCCATATCCTGCCAACTTTCTTTTGACTTGTTTTAGCGTGAGGCATCCAGTCACTGGAACCTCAAGCTATTTTTTATGCTGATCGTGATCGTTCTCGCCTACGGGATTGCGAGCGAGAAAGACGCCCACGAACGCGAACACCAATGCCATGCCGATGACGCCAAGTATGACGATCAGCGGATCTGACTGCCATTTCATCGCCGCGAAGGCGGTCAGGACCACGGCGTCCAGCACGATCGCCGTCAACATGACCCACCCCCGCGCCCCGATGTCGTGACGGAGGTTTCGGTAGACGCCCGCGTGAATGATCATGTCCATCACCAGATAGAAGAACGCGCCGAGCGAGGCGATGCGGCTGAGGTCGAAGAAGACCGTCAGAAAACCTGCGATCACGACGGTGTATACCAAAGTGTGGTCTTTGATCGTGCCGGGCATTCCGAAATGGCTGTGCGGGATCATCTCCATATCGGTCAGCATGGCCAGCATCCGGGACACCGCGAAGACGCTCGCGATCAACCCGGAGGCCGTGGCCACAAGCGCCAACGCTACGGTCAGATAGAAGCCGGTCTGCCCGAGCGCGGGCCGGGCCGCCTCGGCAAGGGCATAGTCCTTGGCCGCCACGATGCGGTCGATTGGCAAGCTGGAGCCGACTGCGAAGGCGACGAGCAGATAGACGATCACGCAGATTGCGATGGACAGCACGATGGCCCGGCCCACGTTGCGGTGTGGCTCGGTGACCTCGGCCCCGCTGTTGGTGATGGTGGTGAAGCCCTTGAAGGCGAGGATCGACAGCGCGACGGAAGCCACAAAGCCGGTGGCACCCGTATCGCCGCTGGATGCCTCGAAGGTAAGGCCGCTCGCCCATAGGCCTGCGACACCGAACAGCGCAATGCCGCCGACCTTGATCACGGCCATGATGATAGACAGAAGCCCGACCGAGCGGCTGCCGGAGACGTTCACAAGATAAGCAACGACGATCAGCCCGACGCCGATGATTGGGACGAGGACGCTGTCCGGGTCGCCGCCAAAGGCCCGCAGCGTGTAAGTGCCGAAGGTCCGGGCGACGAGGCTTTCGGCGATGACCATCGACAGGGTCATCAGGAGCGCTGCACCTGCCGCAATCGTCGTCGGCCCGTAGGCTTTCTTCAGGATCATCCCGATGCCGCCTGCGGACGGAAAGGCGTTCGACATCTTGATGTAGGTGTAAGCGCTGAACGCGGTCACGATCGCCCCCGCGACGAACGACAGCGGAAACAGGGGTCCCGCAAGTTCGGCAATCTGTCCTGTCAGGGCGAAGATGCCCGCACCGATCATCACGCCAGTACCCATTGCAACCGCGCCGGGCAGGGTGATGCTGTTCTCTTTGTAGCCTTCCGCCATCAGGTTTCCTTCCCGGCTTGCCGCCGTGTCGCGATCCAGAGCAGGGGCAAACCGGTGATCAGGCCGAGACCCAGCACCGCCCATGTGGTCCGACCAATGTCACCACTGACTGCCTCACCGCCAAAATGCGCGAGGACAAAACTCGCTGGAATGATGCCTGCCAGCGTCGCCAGTGCGAAACGCCAGGCGTGCAGGCGGCTGAGCCCTGCCGCGTAGCTGATGATGTCGAAGGATACGAACGGCATCAGGCGGCTTGCGAATACCGTTCCCGTCAGCGCGTTCTGCGATCCGAGCAGCCCTGCATCGACAGAAGTGCCGAAAACCCGCCGCAAGACATCATGCCCCAGAACCCGTGCCAGACCGAAGGCAATCAGCGCCCCAAGCTCGGCCCCGATCACGACCTGAATGGTGCCCCAGACATGCCCATAGGCAGCACCTGCGGCCAATGCGATCGGTGCGCTCGGAATGGGACTGGCGACCACCGCAACGGTCATGAGGCTGATGATCAATAGGGGGCCCCAGAGGCCCGCGCGCGCTACCAATTTTTCAAGCGCTTCGCGGTCCAGAAGCTGCTGGGCATCAACCAGCATCGACGGCGCAAACCACCACACCCCGAGAGCGACGAGCCCGAGTGCGACAATTGCTACGAGGATACCGGTGCGCAGGCGCATTCAGACCGCCTCGACAGCCTTCTTCAGGAGATCACGTACCTGACCGGCAACGGCATGCAGTTCGGCATTGTCGATTGCTTGCATTGAAGCTACCGGATTGATGGCACTGACTTCGACGCCGCCATCAACCTCGCGCAGGATTACGTTGCAGGGCAGCATTGCGCCCACACGCGGCTCAATCGCGATGGCTTCATGGGCCATTTTCGGGTTGCACGCACCGAGGATGCGATAGGCCGGCATCTCGACATCCAGCTTCTTCTTCATCGTCGCCTTGACGTCGATCTCGGTCAGGATGCCAAAACCCTTGTCGGTCAATGCCGTGCGGGTGCGCGCATCGACGGCGTCAAAATCGGCGTCCGCTATCAGGCGGTTGATTGTATAGTCCATTGTCGTTCCTTTCTGTTCATGATTTCTATTCCAGCAGCGACGTCTACTTTCCAGCCGACTGTGGCGTCATTCGACTTCCGCTCGGGGTGTGCCCGCAGGTGCCTCGCCGTTCGCCTCGATGTCAGCGATATATCTCTTCATTTCAGCAATTTCGCTGAGCTGCGCCTCTATGATTGCATCTGCCAGTGCCCGGACCCTCGGGTCCGAGATATTCGCGCGCTCGCTGGTCAAGATGGCGATGGAATGGTGCGGGATCATGGCTCGCATCCAAGCGAGGTCGTCGACCGTCTCTTGGCTTCGGACGAGCCAGAGCGACAGGGCGAAGGTTACAACCGCGCCCGCGAAGATCGCGAGATTGACCCTCTTGTTGGAATACATGCCCAACATGAAAGCGAGCATGATGATCGCCATCACCGCACCCATATAGAACGCCATCCACATGCGCGTTTGCGAGAAGAAGATGTGGTCGAGCGCGTAGGTGTTGAGATACATTAATCCAAACATCACGACCGTCGAAGTCGCGATCATTGCAAAGAAACGTCCATAGTTCATCTTTTACTCCCGATAGATTGTAGCTTCTATTTCAACTTTACTCGGGCATCGAACGTTCCCAAATCGATAATGCCTGCGGCTTCGCAAGGGAGTGCAGCCACTATTTGCGCAGGTATTTAATCAGCGCCGCAATTGCGAGGCCGACCAGCACAAGGATGACGATCATCCAGAGCCAGCCGAAGCCCATTCCAAAACCCATACCATATCCGTTCATCATCGTTCCCTCCTGATCCGTGATCGGGTCGCCCCGCCAGACGCCGCCTGGCGCGACTGGCGGGGAAAATAGAGTGTCAGTTATTGCCCATCATGCCGTGACCCGCGCCCGGCATGTCGCCCTGCCGTTCACTCATGTGGTCTTGCATCATCGCAGCCATTGCCGCCATTTCAGCGTCCGTCACCTGCGCGTCGCCGTCCGCATCATGCATCTGAAAGGCGCGCACTGTCATCGGCCGGGTGTGCGCCGCGTGCATCACGGCAAATTCGTCCAGCGAAAGCGCGCCGTTGGCGTCGGTGTCATAGGTTGTGAGTTCGGCTTGAATGCCGGCCGTCATTTCTTCGGGGCTGAGTGTGCCGTCGCTGTTGGGGTCAAACGTGGCCATTGCATAACTCCCGGCCCCGCCCATCATCATGCCCATTGCGCCACCCATCATGCCGTCATGACCGCCCATCATTCCCATTCCGCTGCCCATCATCTCGCCGTGCTGCATGTGGGTCTGCTGGGCAATCACCGGCACCGCAACGGCGCCAACGCCAAGGGTAGCAACGGCGGCAAGGGCAAATTTGGTTGAACGTTTCATTCTGTCTCTCCTGGATTGGATTGTGATGAACCCAATCTGGGGGGCAGATGTCCCACGAGTTTGTCAGCCGGAACGGTATTTTGTATCAAACTGTCGCAAGCAGCGGCGCAAAGACGGTTTGCGACAATCTATCGTGCGCGCAGGCGGCAGGTTCAGCTAGGGTGATCATCAGGAGAAAAGATGATGCCCGATCCGCCCAACATTCTGATTGTCGATGACCACCGCGAGATTCGCGATGCGCTGGTGAGGTATCTTGAAAAGAATGGCATGCGGGCAACTTCGGCCGCCGACGCCGTGGCGATGGACGCGGCGATGAAGGTCGGACAGTTCGACCTGATCGTCCTGGATGTGATGATGCCGGGCGAGGATGGCCTGTCGGTCTGCCGCCGCTTGCGCGCGCAGGGTGGCATCCCGATCCTGATGCTGACCGCCCTGGGCGATGAAACCGACCGCATCGTGGGGTTGGAAGTCGGGGCGGATGACTATCTGCCCAAACCCTTCAACCCGCGCGAATTGCTGGCCCGGATCAAGGCGATCCTGCGCCGGTCCGACCGGGTCGAAGTGGTTGGCGGCAGTCTGGCCGGACACCGGCTGGCATTCGACCGCTGGGTTCTGGATACCGACCGCCGGACCCTGACCGACGCCGACGGCGTCGAAGTGGCGCTCACAACCGCCGAGTTTCGCCTGCTCACAGCGTTTCTGGAACGTCCGCGCTTCGTGCTCAGCCGTGAACAACTGCTCGATCTGACCTCGGGTCGCGCGGCGCAGGTGTTTGATCGAACCATCGACAACCAGATCAGCCGCCTGCGCCGCAAGATCGAGGCCGATCCCGCCAAGCCCGCACTGATCGCCACCGTATGGGGTGGAGGCTACAGCCTTGCCGCAGATGTGAGGGCGCTCCCATGAACCAGCGGCTCTCCTTTCTGCGCCAGATCTTCCCGCATTCCCTGGGAGGTCAGTTGCTGGCCATGCTGTTGCTGGCATTGGCCATCACGCAGGGACTGGGCCTTTTGTTGCTGACCGACGAGCGTAACCGGGCCGTGCGCGCGGCACTGGGGTTGGAGGCGGCAGGACGCGCGGCGAATGTGGTCTTGTTGCTGGACGATGCGCCCGTCGACCTGCACCCGTCAATCTTGCGGGCCGCAGATTCGCCACTGGTTAGATTTGCTGTGGGGTCCGACCCGGAAGCGCCGCACAATAGCAGCGATGCTGACGTCGTTCTGCGCCAAATCCGGCAGATCCTCGGCGAACCGGAGCGGGAGGTCCGGGCCGATGTCCATGCCCTTGCAATTGATCCATTTCCCTTGCCCGACGGCATGCCTGAAGCAATGCGCCCGATGCACGAAGCAATGATGGCGGGACGAACCGACCCTATCGAGATGACACTGTCGATCCGTCTCGCGGGCGGCGATTGGTTGAACGTGCGGACGATGTTTCATCGGCCTGGCCCGCAGCTTTCACCGCAAGCCTTGTTGCCGCTGCTGCTGATGGCGGTGGCCGTCGCTTTGGTTGCATGGTGGACTGCGCGTCGGGTGGTGGGCCCGATGCGTGTCCTTGCAATTGGTGCCGATCGGCTGGGCCGAGGGCTTGATGCGGAACCGCTGCCGATGACGGGCCCGGCCGAGGTGCGTGATACCACGCAGGCTTTCAACCGGATGAAAGACCGCCTGACCCGTTTCGTGAACGAGCGCACCCACATGCTTGCGGCCCTGAGCCATGACCTGCGTTCCCCCCTGACCGCGATGCGGCTCAGGATTGAAATGCTGGACGAAACCGAAGACAGCATCCGGCTGAAGGCATTGGTCGAGGAAATGCAGGCGATGGTCGAGGCCACGCTGGAGTTCGCGCGCGGTGTCGCCAAGGCAGAGCCCACCGCCACGGTCGACCTCACCTCGATGCTGGGGGATCTGGTGAACGATGTTGGGGGGGACCGCGCAACCCTCGCACCCATCGAGCCGCTGTTCGCGACCATCCGTCCCCACGCTCTTAACCGCGCCCTGCGCAATCTGATCGATAACGCGGTCCGCTACGGTGGCGTCGCCAAGGTGACTCTGACGCAGGAACCGGGGACGGTTATCATATCCATCGCTGACAAGGGTTCGGGATTACCCGATGATCAGCTTGAGGCTGTGTTTGAACCCTTCGTGCGGTTTGAAAGTTCGCGAAGCCGTGACACAGGGGGCGTCGGCCTGGGCCTCGCAATTGCCCGGACCATCATTCAGGCACATGGTGGTTCCGTCGTGCTACGCAACTCGCCAGACCACGGACTGGAAGCCGTCGTGCGCTTGCCGCTCGGAGAGGCGTGATCAAACCGGACCGCACTCCGAAGTTGGCTCGAACCATGTGCCCAGGTCATACTGAGGCACAGCAATTCATCGAAGCCGGACTGTTTCGGACGTGCCGTTAACCAGTCGGTCGACGCAATCGAACCGATGCACGAGTCACTGTTACGTTGCAATCGCGCTGAGACTGCAACGAAATGTGAGTGCTTTGAGACCAGGTGGCGCCGCTCACCTGTTCCCATCGATCCACTTCGACATCAGCCCTTTGTCGCGAAAGCACTCATCCGGCACGGCGCGCCGCTTGATGCGCGCGAGACGTTCGGCGAAGGCGACTTGCTTTGAAGTTGGGCGGCTGTCCTGCGCGACAGGGTTCAACTTGGCCTGCGCCTCGATCCAGGCGCTGAGGGATCGGCGATCCTGCTGAACCTCCCACGGCAGAAGGGTCTGATTGCGCAGTGCGAGTGAACGCGCGTAAGCGATCTGTTTCGGCGTTGCGGGCAGGGCATAAGTGGTGCTTTCCATCTGGGAATTCCCTTTCTGGCTTAGTTTTGAATATAGAACATAATAGGAACAAAATCAAGCTGACTGTCGGGATCAAGGCGTTTGAGAGAAAGAGGAGGGCCGGGAAAGGTTAGGCCTAAGGGTGCCCGAGAGAGGGTGTCCGGTCCTGATCCTGTTCCTCATTCCGGAGTTTCCAGATGACCCA
The DNA here is from genome assembly GCF_014681765.1 of Roseicitreum antarcticum. Classification (GTDB taxonomy): domain Bacteria; phylum Pseudomonadota; class Alphaproteobacteria; order Rhodobacterales; family Rhodobacteraceae; genus Roseicitreum; species Roseicitreum antarcticum. Next base: position 102,071 of record NZ_CP061500.1, on the reverse strand, counting down.
TCTCGCCCCTGTTGCATCCGTTCGCGCGCTTGCGCCCGTTGCCTCAACCCCCTCCCCAGATACTGCTGCAGCGATCATCGCCGTTGCTGAAGCGCTGCAAACCGACCTGGCACAGGGCTTCCAAATCGACGGGCTGCGCCTGCGGCTAGAGATGGAGCAAGCCTTTGGCGGTTCAGATGCCGATGGAGCTTGGGACTGGAAGCTGGCCTATGAGGCTTGCGAGGTGGCGCTGGTCCTCTTCCTGCGGAAGTTTGGCCGGGCGCTGCTGACGCGTGCCGGATCACCCGCCGCGCTGCTGCCGATCCTTGCCAAGGTGTCCGGCCTTTTGCCAACCCATACGCGGCGGTCCGAGGAGATGGAGCGCTTCCAGCAATTCTCGACACCGCTGCCCATGGGGCTGGCGGCACTTGCGGCAGCACAGATTACCGCGCGCGATCTGGTCTTGGAGCCGTCTGCCGGGACCGGGCTTCTGGCCATCCTGGCCATGATCGCAAGCGGCAGCCTCGCGCTCAACGAACTTGCCGAGACCCGGGCTGATCTGCTGCGCCTTCTCTTTCCGGAATCCCCTGTCACCTGCTTTGACGCCGCTCAGATCGACGATCACCTCGACACGCACCTTCGCCCGAGTGTGATCCTGATGAATCCGCCGTTTTCAGCGGTGGCCAATGTCGATACCCGCAGCACGGAGGCGACGGCGCGGCATCTGCGCTCGGCCTTAGCGCGGCTTGCCCCGGGTGGGCGACTCGTGGCTATCACTGGCGCAAGTTTTGCCCCCAATGCGCCAGCCTGGAGCGAGACCTTCGCAAAACTGACCGAGTCCGCGCACCTCGTCTTCACGAGCGCGGTGTCCGGTGCGGCTTTCGCCAAACACGGCACCAGCTTCGAGACGCGTATTTCGGTGTTCGACAAGTGCCGGGGTGGAGAGAAGGGCGACATCACCGCCGATCTCACCCGCCCCATATCGTCCGATGTGGCCAGTCTGCTGTCTTTGATCACGACCAATGTGCCCCCGCGCCTTGCACTGGATGCGCGCGAAACGGCAGCGCAGGGAACCAGTTCCCCCTTCCCGGGAAATACTGTCCCCGCCACGCGAACCGCCAATGGCAGGCCGCGCGCCACGTTCGCAACAGCCACCGCCAACACCGCAACACAAATCAATGCCGAGGATCTTGCCTATACGCTGCGGGATGCGACCGAGGACGATGCCAATGCGCGCTTGTCGGATGCAATTTATGAGACCTTCCGCCTGCAGGCTATCGACATCCCCAGTGCGGAGCCGCATCCGACCAAGCTTGTGCAATCGGCGGCGATGGCTTCGGTTGCGCCGCCGAAACCCAGCTACCGCCCGAAGCTGCCAGCCGCCATTCTGGGCGATGGTCTCCTCTCGGATGCGCAGCTTGAGACTGTGATCTATGCGGGCGAAGCGCATGGCACGCATCTCGCCGGGTCCTGGACCGTGGACGAGACTGGCGACATGGTTTCAGCTGCACCGGGTGATGCGACCGATGCCGTCCGCTTCCGGCGCGGCTTTTTCCTAGGGGATGGCACTGGCGCGGGCAAGGGCCGTCAGGCGGCCGGGATTCTGCTCGACAACTGGGCGCAGGGTCGTCGCAAGGCGCTCTGGATCTCCAAGAGCGACAAGCTGCTTGAGGACGCGCAGCGCGACTGGTCGGCTCTTGGCCAGGAACGGCTGCTGGTAACGCCGCTGTCGCGTTTTGCGCAAGGCCGCGATATCCTGCTCACTGAAGGTATCCTGTTCACTACTTATGCGACCCTGCGCTCGGAAGAGCGTGGAGCCAAGAAATCCCGTGTCGATCAGATCGTCGACTGGCTTGGGCAGAACTTCGATGGGGTCATCCTCTTCGACGAAAGCCACGCCATGGCCAATGCCGCTGGCGGGAGGGGCGAGCGCGGCGATGTTACGGCCTCGCAGCAGGGCAGGGCGGGTCTGCGCTTGCAGCACAGGCTGCCGAATGCGCGCGTGGTCTATGTCTCCGCTACAGGCGCAACCTCAGTGCATAATTTGGCCTATGCGCAGCGGCTTGGCCTTTGGGGTGGAGAAGATTTCCCCTTCGCAACCCGCGCCGAGTTTGTCGAAGCGATCGAGGCCGGTGGCATCGCCGCGATGGAGGTGCTCGCCCGCGATCTACGGTCCCTCGGCCTCTATACGGCCCGGTCGCTCTCCTATGACGGCGTAGAATACGAGATGCTGGTGCATGCGCTCAGTCCCGAACAAAGGGGCATTTATGATGCCTATGCCGGGGCCTTCGCCATCATCCACAACAACCTTGCCGCCGCGATGGAGGCCGCGAATATCGCTGGAGACAACGGCACGTTGAACCGACAGGCCAAGTCCGCCGCGCGCTCTGCCTTCGAGTCCGCCAAGCAGCGCTTCTTTGGTCACCTGCTCACTTCGATGAAAACCCCCACCCTGATCGCCGCAATCGACTCTGACCTGGCGGCGGGCCATTCGGCCGTCATCCAGATTGTTTCGACGGGAGAGGCACTGATGGAACGCCGCCTGTCGGAGATCCCGACCGACGAGTGGAACGACATCCGGGTCGACATTACGCCGCGCGAATATGTCCTGGATTATCTCGCTCATTCCTTCCCGGTTCAGCTCTACGAGCCCTTCACCGACAGCGAAGGCAACCTCTCTTCCCGCCCTGTGATGCGGGACGGCCAACCGGTGGAATGCCGCGAGGCCGCCCGCAGGCGGGATGCCCTGATCGAAAAGCTGGCCTCGCTTCCGCCCGTGCCGGGGGCGCTCGACCAGATCGTCCAGCGCTTCGGCACCGATCTCGTCGCCGAGGTGACGGGCCGCTCGAGTCGCATCGTGCGCAAGGGCGAGGGGGCTGCGGCCCGGCTTGTGGTCGAGTCCCGCGCCGGGTCCGCCAATCTGTCCGAGTCTGCAGCCTTCATGGATGACCATAAGCGTATCCTGATCTTTTCAGAGGCGGGCGGCACGGGACGTAGCTATCATGCTGACCTCGGGGCGAAGAACCAGCGCCTGCGCGTCCATTACCTCCTCGAGCCGGGCTGGAAGGCCGATGCCGCCATCCAAGGTCTGGGCCGCACCAACCGGACCAATCAGGCGCAGCCGCCGCTGTTCCGGCCGGTGGCCACGGACGTGAAGGCGGAGAAGCGGTTCCTCTCCACCATCGCGCGGCGTCTCGACACGCTTGGGGCGATCACGCGCGGCCAGCGCCAGACCGGGGGGCAGGGGCTGTTCCGGCCCGAGGACAATCTCGAGTCGCCCTATGCCCGCGATGCCTTGCGTCAACTCTACCGCCGGCTCTATCGCGGCGATGTGCCGGGCTGCTCACTCGCGGCTTTTGAGAATGCAACGGGTCTCAGCCTTACCGATGATACCGGCCTCAAGGACGACCTGCCGCCGATCACGACTTTCCTCAATCGCCTGCTGGCGCTGACAATCGACATGCAAGCCGTGCTGTTTGCGGCCTTCGAAGAGCTTCTCGACCAGCGGATTGAAGGTGCCATCGCTGCCGGGGTCTATGATCTCGGGCTCGAGACGCTGCGCGCCGAAAGTTTCCGCGTCACGGATGCACGGGTGATCTACACCCATCCTGGCTCAGGTGCTGCAACCCAGCTTCTGACCATTGCGGAAAAGCGCCGCAACATGCCGACGTCACTGGCGGATGCGCTTGGTTGGCTCGACGACCCCAAAGGGAGGCTTCTGGTCAACAGCCGCTCAGGTCGTGCCGCAGTGCAGGTGCCAGCGACCAGCTTGATGTTGGACGACGGCACGATTGAGCCTCGACTGCGGCTGATCCGCCCTACGGAAGCCAGCACAGTGCCAGCGAGGATTATGGACGACACCCATTGGCTTGAGGCGGATCGTACAGCCTTCTCGGCAGCTTGGACCGCAGAGCTCGCGGATGTGCCGGAGTTCTCGGAATCCACACTTCACATCGTGGCAGGTCTGCTGCTGCCGATCTGGAAACAGCTTCCCCAAGATGAAACCCGGGTCTATCGGCTCCAGACCGATGACGGCCAGCGGATTATCGGTCGTCGTGTCTCGCCGACTTGGGTCGCGACAACGCTCGCCACTGATGCTCCAAAGCTCACAAGCGCGCAGGTCCATGCCCTCGTTCTCGAGGGCAAGACAGTGGTGCGCTTGGCTGAGGGGATGGAACTCCACCGTTCCCGCGTGATGGGGGTGAACCGGATCGAACTGTCGGGCTTCTCGGAGGCCGCCAAGGACAGGCTCAAGGCGGATGGCTTCTTCTCGGAGATCATCAGCTGGAAACTGCGCCTCTTCTGTCCGGTTGATCAGGCTGGCATCGCGGTGCTTGATCGTCTACTTGCGCGTTGTTCCGTGACAGGACTACATGATCGCGGAGGGAACTGATTCATGTATTCTGAGACTGAAGACCTTGTTCGCGATCTGGCAGCAAATGCCGAAAGCGTTTGTCGTGCATACCTTCCTGCCGGGCGGCGGGAAGGGTCTTACTGGATCGTGGGCGATCTGCAGAACAATCCCGGCCGCTCGCTCTTCGTGCGGCTGGCGGGTCCGGCATCCGGTCCGGGCGCGGCTGGAAAGTTCACTGATGGCGCAACCGGCGAGCATGGCGATCTCCTGGACATCATCCGCGAGCGGACAGGGATCTCACGCTTTCCCGATCTTCTGGCTGAGGCCCGCGCGCATCTGGGCCGTCCGCAGCCGGTCCTCCTGGATATCCCGTTGCCAAGGAAAGCTAAAGGAACCGGCGGCACACCAGCCGCTGCCGCACGCCTGTTCGCGGCCTCGGTGCCGGTCGCAGGCACGCTTGCCGAAACCTACCTCCGCTCCCGGGGCATAACCCAATGTGGCGCGAGCAACGCCCTGCGCTTCCACCCGAAGTGCTGGCATCGGAATGAGGGCCAGACCAAGCCCGTCCCCAGACCGGCGCTGATCGCGGCTGTCACCGATGGGGCAGGGGCTTTGCAGGGTGTACATCGGACCTGGCTTGCGCCTGACGGACAGGGAAAGGCATCTGTCGAGACGCAGCGGCGGGCCATGGGTCACATCTTGGGCAATGCCGTCAGACTGAGCCCACATGATGACATCCTCGTGGTCGGCGAAGGCATCGAGACCATGCTGTCCCTGTCCGAGGTGGTCCCCGGCCTTCCCGTCTGGGCGGCGCTCTCGTCGGGCCACCTTGGAGCTGTCTTGCTGCCAGAAGAGCTCTCGCGCCTCTACATCGCCATTGACCGCGATCCGGCCGGGCAGCGCGCGGGGGAGAGGTTGAGCGCCAGAGCCACAGAGGCAGGTGTTTCCGTGCGGGTGCTGGAACCACGGCTCGGGGATTTCAACGATGATCTCCGGGCGAACGGCTATGAGGTGCTGCGCCAGCATCTGGCAGAGCAGATCGAGCTTGAGGATCGGCATCGCCTTAAGCTCTGAGCAACGTCGCGCAAGGGGCGGTTCAAGGCTGCGGGGCAGGGGTCATGCATCCCTGTCGCGAGTCTCGATCGTCGCCTTTGCCTCGTCTCGGGCAGTGCTCATCCACCCGGCACCCGCACGGCCTTCAAGAGATGGGCGTGCTGCCGTCAAAGGGTCCGCCCCCTCAAGGGCGGCAGGCAGGCTATTTCCGCCGCGGGGGACGAGCCCCGCTTTGCATCGCGAAACAAATAGCCTGCCTGCCGCCCTCCTCCACATGCGTTCCGGCCCCGAAGAGGGGGTGAAGGGGCGTCCGCCATGACGGCTCAGAGCTGCCCATGAAGGCCGCGCGGGTTGTCGCGCGGACGAGACAGGCCCGGAGGCAAAAACAAATGACGATCCAGACCCACGACGATGCTTATGAACCCGCCCACACCGCATCCCAGACCGCCCATGCGCTCGACGAGTTGCAGCTTTATGGCTTCCGCCCTTTTGATGAGCCCGATCCGCGCCCGATGCCAGATGGGCAGCGCCTCGCGGTTGCAGTCGCCGACATCTTCGATGCCCTCGTCGCAAGCCTGGAAGACACCCGCATGGAGCCCGACCTCGAAGAGGTGCTCTGGGGCCAGGTCAACCTGTTCCACCGCGCCACGGCCCGGATCGAGCGGTCGCTGGATGACAACGAACAGGCGCAGCGCCGCCTGCAGCGCGAGCAGGACGGCTCCGAGGTGAAATCCGTCGAGCTTGAGCGCCTCACGGCTGAAGGCCTGACCTTGATCGAACGGCGCAACTGCATGGACATGATGCGCGATCACGCCGCCACCGAGTTTGTCCATCACACAGGATCGGCCTGGCGGCCCCGCACCGGCTCGATGGTGAACCGACAGCACATGACCGCAGCCCTGATCGACAGCCGCGACTTCCTGGCCGCCAAGCGCCGCGCGGAAACCGAGGTGATGCTGCCCGCAGGCCCCAAGGTCGCCCTCACCGGCGGGACCGATTTTAACGATCACCGCCTGATCTGGGGCAAGCTCGATCAGGTCAAGACCAAATATCCCGACATGGTCCTGCTTCACGGTGGAAGCCCCAAGGGCGCCGAGCTCATCGCCGCTAAATGGGCCGAAGCCCGGGGCGTCACGCAGGTCGCCTTCAAGCCTGACTGGACCAAGCACGCCAAAGCAGCCCCCTTCAAGCGCAACGACGCGTTGTTGGATGTGCTGCCTGTGGGCGTCCTCGTCTTCCCGGGCACGGGGATCCAAGAGAACCTTGCCGACAAAGCCAAGAAGCTGGGCATCCCGGTCATGAAGTTCGAGAAGGGGGCGTGAGCCCCCTTTCCCCTCACGGGAAATCAAGGTGGAACGGCATGCTTCCACCTGATATCATGGAAGAAAGCCTGCTGGATCACGATATGTCTCATACCGTCGCTCAACTTGAAGTGTTCCCGACCGACCTGCAGATGCGTCGGGTCGATCCCGCTCTCAATATGCGGCGCTTCTACCGCATGAGTATTCAGCCTGATCTCTTTGGTGGCGCCAGCCTCGTACGTGAATGGGGCCGCATCGGCGCGCGCGGGCAGATGATGATCGAGCAGCATCCCGATGAAGGGCGCGCCGTCACAGCGCTGATGAAGCTTGCAGTGGTGAAGAAGCGGCGGGGGTACACACCTTGATCAATGCTGCTTTCAGAAAAGTGTCAGCTCAAGCCATCTTTTTTTCAAGCTTGTCTTTCCGAGCTGGCCAATCGGGTAGAACCCTATCCAAGATTTCAAAGAACTCTGGGCCATGGTGTGGAACGGCAATGTGGCAAAGTTCGTGGGTGATGACATAGTCAATGGCATCCACGGGAGCCTCAATCAGCCTGCGATTGAGCATGAGGCGCGAAGAGGGTGACATGGATCCCCATCTTTGTCGAAGTTGACGCACGATCAATCCCTTCGGCCGGAATTCCTCGGGTGCAGGGAAGCGAAGCAAATTCAACTCGAGACGTTCAGCGAATTTTTTTTGGGCCTTCTGCCGGTACCAAGCATCGACAAGTTCGCGTGTGACCTCTGGTCGCTCCGGTCTATGAGTTTGCACGACGATGAAGCCTCGGGCGAGCTTTACCACGGCTTGGACGTGAGGAACCACCTTCAACCTATACTGACGTCCAAGGTAAAGATGGGTTTCGCCCGCCACGTACTGCCGATCAGGTGTTCGTGGAAGGAACTGGGTAAAATATCGCTGCTGACGGCGGATCCATGCAGCGCGCTTTCGAACCTTTTCTTCAATTGCCAACAGTGGAGCATCCATCGGCGCTGCGACGACCACGGAAGCATCTGGCTCGACAGCGATCTCCAGCGTTGTCCGGTCACGGCGCACGATGAAGAAATCGATGCTGTGTTCACCATATCTGACGCTGTGTCCCACAGGCTTCATCCAGGGAACCGCGCTCGGGCCAGGTCCATAATCTTGAGTTCAAGATCGTCCATCACTTCGTGCGTCAGTTCGATTCCGCGCTCATCGCGCAGGACATCAAAGAAATAATCGTCAATGGCGTTGCGCATTTTGTTTTGAGCGATGTCGTTGGACCAGACGTCGACGATGTGATGGGACTTGATGATGTCGATTATTGTCAGTGCAATAGAGGCAACTTCATCTGAATTAATCGGTGTGCCATCGTCGGTCGCGAGCGTGCCTTCAAGAATTCCAAAAAATGCCTGGCCATCGTCGTTGCCTTTGATCGCCTCCGGCACTTCGCGGCCGCGGTCCTTGCGAGCAATTTTGCTCGCCAAATCGACAACATTTTTTAGGTAATCGCGCTCGGAAATGCGTTTAGCCCGATAGTCGCGGATCGTTGCCTCCAAAAGTTCGGAGAAACTGCGATAGAAGGTTGGGTCTTCGTCCATCTTTTCGGTAATCGCCCGCCGCGTCGCACTGGCGATCCTGTCAGCCCTTGAGGCCTCGGTAACGCCCGTTTCCTCCACCACTGCTTTCAACGCGTCCGGGTCGTTGATGTTTACCATCTCGATGATGGTCTCGGCTGGCATCGCAACCACATGGTCGTCGAGCAGCTTCTGGATTTTCGGTTCGAACTCTTTGACGTCAACGGTCTCCTGGTAGCGCAATTGAACAGACCGCCGCAGTTCGGAAAACTGCTTCCAGTCCCGCTTCATGGCATCAATCTTTCCCTCGTCGAACACGTCGAAGAGCTTGTCCGACGACAGCGAGATGTGGAGACAGCGGCTAAAAGCCTTCAGCTTTTCGTAGAATTCCTGACGGATCGCCTCATCAGCGAGGAACTGCTCGAACTGCTCCATGTCCTTCTTGTTCTTGACCGGCTTGAACAGGTCCCAGAGTTGATCGTGCAGCTGGGGCAGTTTGCGGATTTCTTCGCGCACGTCATGGACCGTGCCGGCTAGGTCGGCGGCGTCAAAGCCCTCGAATGCGCTGTAGGTCGTGAGTGCGGTATCCAGCTCCCCGAGCAGCCCCTCATAGTCGATAATGAAGCCAAACTGCTTCTCGGTTGCTCCGTCTTCGTAGAGCCGGTTCACGCGAGCGATTGCCTGCAACAGATTGTGCTCGCGCAGTGACTTGCAGACATAAAGCACGGTGTTGCGTGGCGCATCGAACCCTGTCAGCAGCTTCGACACCACGATCAGGATCTCCGGGTCGCTCGAGCCCTTGAACGCCTCGATGATCTGTCGCGTGTATTCATCTTCAGTTTTGTAGCGGGCCATCATTCGAGCCCAGAAGACGCGCACGATGTCTTTCGATTCTTTGTCGACCTCCTCGTTTCCCTCGTTGTCATCAGGAGGAGAGATGACGATTTCGCTGGTGACATGCCCGATCTCGTCGAGCACTTCCTTGAAGCGAACGGCAGCTGCCTTGGAAGGCGCGACAAGCTGTGCCTTGAACCCTGTGCCTTGCCAGTGCTGGCGGAAATGCTCGGATATGTCGAAGGCCTTGGCCCGGATCGCCTGTCCGGTCTTCGACAGGGCGTCCATGCGGGAGAATTTGCGCTTCAGGTCTGCCTTCTGGTTTTCGGTAAGCCCTTCGCTGATTTTTTCGAACCATCTGTCAATAACGCCGCCATTGACTTCCTGCTCGACAAGACGGCCTTCATAGAGGAGAGGCACCACGGCTCCGTCAGCGACTGCCTCATCTATCGCGTACTTGTGGATAAGGCCCCCGAAGGTCGAGAGGGTATTCTTCTCTTTCTTTAGGAGCGGCGTTCCCGTGAAACCGAGATAGCAGGCATTTGGCAGCAGACGGCGCATCCGCGTGGCGAATTGGCTATGACCGCCATAACGACCCGTCTGTGAGCGATGGCTTTCATCGACTAGAACGAAAACATTGGCGTCTTCGTCAACATGTTCAGCAGCTTTGGCCGCCGTATCGAATTTGTTGATGATGGTCGTTACGAGCGGTGTGCGGTTCCGAATTAGATCGATCAAGTGCGCGCCGCTGGTCGCCCGCACGGGTTCTAACTCGCAGGATTTGAACGTATCCTTGATCTGCTTGTCGAGATCGTCGCGGTCGGTGACGATCAAAATGCGCGGATTGGGGATCAGCTTGTCAAGCGCTAGTGATCTCCCAAGCATCACCATCGTCAACGACTTACCCGACCCTTGTGTGTGCCAGATCACACCACCCTTGCGCCGCCCGTCCAGTCCGAACTGGCGGACCCGTTCGACTGCCTTTCGGATCCCAAAGAACTGTTGGTGCCGTGCCACCTTGCGTGTGCCTCCATCGAACACTGTGAAACGACGGATAAGATCAAGTAGGCGTTCCGGACGACACATCGCATGAATAGCGCGGTCCTGCGACGTAATCGTGCGCTGACCTTCAGCGGCCAAAGCCTCGAAATGTGCGCGCGCAAAGGCAAAGTCGCCTGAGAAGACTGCGTTGGCCTCTGCTGTGGTGAGGGGCCGATTTGTCAGCGGATCGATAGTTTCGTCCCGGTCCTCCTCATCCCGCCACAACTGCCAAAATTGCCGAGGTGTGCCTACTGTGGCGTAGCGCGCCTCGACTCGGTTCATCACCATGAGAAGCTGCGCGAAGTGGAACAGCTGCGGGATGTTGTCTTCGTTCTGATAGCCGATCAGCTGGCTACCGGCCTTCTTTAGGCTCTCGGTCGGCCGCTTGTTCTCGATCACGACGAATGGGATGCCGTTCACGTAGGCAACGATATCGCACCGCTTGGTCTGCGTGCTAGCTGTCCGCTCGACGGAGACTTCGGCCGTCACGTGATAAACGTTGTTCGACGGGGTCTCCCAATCGATGTAGCGGAACGAATAGGACTTGGAGTCTCCCTGGATCGTCTTGGTGATCGTCGTGCCAAGGACGAGGGTGTCGTAAATATCCTGGTTGGTGCCACGGAGACCCTTTTGCCGATCCGGAGTGGGCTTTAATCGTCGGATGGCTTCGTGCGCGTCCTCAAGGTCAAAGCTATAATCCCGACCGCGATGGGTGAAGCGATTGATCTTCTGAACCTGATCGGCCAGCACATCGTCCAACACCACGTTGCGCAGACGGCCGCCACGCATGCGAACTGCATCAACCTGGGACAGTGGCGTGAAGCCAAGTGCGACGAGCAATTGCAGCGCCGGAATCTGGGATTGATGTTTTTCGGCCGCATCGAAAGTCACAATTTCCACTCCGGATGCTTCGCTGACTTGAAAAACTTGACGCAAGGCTCGTCCGGGCAATGGCCGTGGGTTTCTCGTGCAGGTTCGAGAATGGCGACCAGTTCGGTGTAATAATCCTTTTCGCCCACCCAGGTCTCAGCGACGGCGGCCAATTCCAAATGCCGCCGGTAGACGTAGGACATCGCATCCGCGACTTGCACCATTGAAGAATGGTCCGACTTGATCGCGAAGGCCGTGTTGATGATGTGGTCGAACCGATCCTTCTTAGTGCGCTCCAACCAGACGGCCTTCCCGCGCTTCTTCCCCCGAAGCTGGTAGAGGCCATCGAACCATGCATTGCCCTGATAGAGTTCGTCTGACAGCTTGGGCATCTCGGCCTTGTTGTCATCCATAATGACGACAGTCAGACCTTTGCTATTCTTGACGGCTTGCATCTTTTTCTGGACAAGGCAGGCTGTGAACATTGCCGACGCAAGCCAGTAAGTCGTGCCTACCGGCTGAGCATGGCCTGCCGCTGTCGCAACGTCAAAAGCGGCAAAAGACAATCCCAACCCGAAGATCTTGCCACCATTCTCGACAGCCAGTTCGCAAACGCTCTTGAGGAACTCCTTTCGCTCCACCGCGTCGATCTCGCGCCAGCCACCCTTGCCATTGATGAACCGGCTCGTCTTGAAATCCGCCCTGTTTCCCGGATGCTTGGCGAACAAAGCCTCAAGCCGCTGATCGAAGTCTGCGGTCTTCTTGCGTAGCTTGTACGCATCCACCATCAGGCCACACGTTACGAAGACGTCGCCCTGATCGCGCGAACCGCTTTCGTCGATATAGATGAACTTCATGCGGCTGCCCCTCCCTCAGCGGCACGCAGGAATGCGCCCAGCTGTTTCAGTTTCTCGTGAAGCTCATCGAACGTCACAATCTCGACGTCCTTGGAATTGCGCCGGAACAGCTCGAAGGACTTCTTCCTGTCATCGCCCTCGGGCGTCTTGCCGATGACAAGGCAGCAGTGCACGGCATAGGACTCGAGGTCAGAGATGCGCGAGTTATGCTTGATCTGCGCGATATGGCTCTGGAACTGATACTTCTGATCCAGCGCCTGATTGATCGATCCGGAAAGGTCAGAAGACGGCGTATATACGCCCTCGCGAAACGGCGTCTTGTTCAAGATCGCGGTCTGCGGCGTCTTGATCTCGAAGATCGCGGTGTTGTTGGTCAGGCTGTTCTTGACCAGAAAATCGGTGATCTTCTCGCCGTCACCAGATAGTTTCCGTCCTCCAACAGAGGCTTGGTCCCGCACCTTGATGACGGGATAGCCGAAAGCCATGTTCAGGATGAACGGGTTTTCGTTGAAGAAGTCCTGCCAGCGGTCTTCAACGAGCGTCTCGCCCAGCATCGCCTCATATCGCCTGATCAGCGCTTCCAGTGTCACCAGTTCGATGTCGCTACGCAGCTTGGCTAGCTTTTCCGGCTGAACCTCGGCAATGTCGGCAGCGTGGTTAGTCAGTGCTCCGATAACGGCATTCTGATCCTCTTCCGAAAGCTCGGTCTTGCCCTGCGCTACTGTGGTGAACAGCTTGCGATAGGGATGCCGCCCGACTTTGGGGTCAAGCTTGGCCACACCAAGACGCTCGGCCAGAATGTTGTGAGCCGCCGTCCCTTTGACGGCGCGCGCGGCGGACTGAGCCAGATTGTCGATGCTGTTCATTTCGCGCCGCGCCAGCTCAAAGTCCTTGTTCGAAATGAAGAACAGCTTTTCGTTCGAGGCCGGGCCGGTCTCTTCCTTGCCGCTGATCACGATCTCGGTGCAGTCCGACAGGGTTTCGACGGCGTCAATGATGAACCGGTATGGCTTTGCCAGACCAAGCCCGTAGGCAAAGTCCTTGGTGAAGGCGGACGGCAGGTTCTCTAGAATGTTAAGAACGCCTTTGGGCGTCGTGGGCACAACGATGTGCTTATCGGCGAGGGTGATCCGTTCGACTTGGGCGTACTTTGGTTTCAGAAAATCGGGTTTGTCGCCGAAAGTCCCAATCGGGTAGATGGTCAGGAACCGGTCCTGGCCGTTGATATCCAGCAGCTTTGCCCTGTGCGCTTTTGCCTGCGCCGGGTCGAGCCCGGACGAACGCAAGCTGTGATGCGGCGGGACGAAGAAGACCTCAACGAAATTGGGATGCACTTCCTCGACCTCTAGGGTGCCATCGCGCTCGGGGTCATGCTGCTGGAAGCCACGGGCCATCAGTTTGTCTCCACCTTCACACGCCATTCACCCGTCAGCAGCTTTTGCATCAGGCCGCGCTTCTGGCGGGTCAGGGCGTCGATTTCGGCGTCGATGCAGGCCAGTTCCGCCTGCGTTGTTATTGCGACCTCGGCGATTGCGGCTTGTTCGGCGGGGTCCATCGGCAGGCGCAGTTTGCCTTCAAGGAAGCGGCGGTTGGTGATGGCGATGGTGTTCTTGGCACCCTTCTGCACCAGCGGGTGCAGGTAGTTGCGCACTGCGATGGGGGATTCGAACAGCGCATCCAGGATCACGCCAAGCGCGTGGGTCGCGGGTGTGAACACCCCGTAGAGCGGCGAGACGATGACCTCTTGCGCGATCTTGCTTTGCTTGATGATGCCAAGCGGAAACTCACCTGTCGGGCTTTTGGTATAGACGATATCGCCGGGCAGGACGCGGTTATAATGGCCCGTGTCGGCGGCGGCGAAGGACCGGCCAAGATGCTCGATCTGGTTGATCAGTCCCTTGTGGACCGAGACCGAGAACACCTCTTCCGCGCCAGCGCCATTCAGCCCGTGTTCGGTCAGGACCTTGCCCAAGGTTACCTCGCGCCACGCGCCGGTATGGCCGGGCAGCCGTATGCGGCCTGTGAACAGGTGAGAGCGCATCCAGATGCGGCGGGACAAGTTCGCGCTGCGCAGCGCGGTCAGCTTTTCGATAGCCTCGTCCCATGTCCGCAGGATTTCGGCGATCTTGCGCTGTTCGGGGAGTGGGGGGAGATGAACCGGGAATTGGTTTAACTGGCTTGCATTGAGGGTGGCAAGACCCGTAGAGCTTTTTGCGCACGAAAGAAGGTAGTTTCGACCCCTGCGGGACTGGAGTTGAAGCATCAAGAAGTCGGGCAATAATTTGGCATCTTTCAATGTTCTTACTGCAAACACATGGTTCTGATGCACGCAGTCAGGAATTTGGCCTCCCCAGATACATCCGCGACCAAGGTTCTCTGGATTACCGTTGCCTTCGATTAGGAGAATATCACCCGGCATCAATGTAAAGCGGGCAACCTGATTTATGGGGACATCAATTTCCTGAACTTCGGAAAGGTCGATAAAGCCATCTTGAACGTTAGCCACTCGCATATATGGCTTTTTGACACTTTGCCCCTCACGGTTCGAGCTCTTTGAGAGGCCCGACCGAACATCGGCAATTCTGTGCATCAAGACGCTTTGCCAATTTGCAGGGGTCTTCATATTCCCTCCCCCTTCTTCCGCCCTTTCGCGCCATCGGCGATCCGCTTCAACTCGTCCAGTTCATCGGTCTCGCTGGCCGCAAGCGCCTGCGTGGCCTTGCGTGCCTTGTCGAAGGCGGCATAGCGGCCATGCGCGATGCGTTCGGCCTGTTTGGCCGACACTGACCCCGCGCTTTGCAACCGGGGCAGTTCGTTGCTGGTCAGAAAGGTATCCAGCACACCGTCCCAATCGGCCAGCCGCATGGTCTGGCGGCGGCTTGCGCGCAGCTCGGCGGTGTTCAGGAAGGTTTCAACGATCAGGTTCAGTTCCTTGATCTCCGCCTCGCCCAGATAGTTTTTGGCGGTGCCGACATCCGCCTTGCGCAGTGCGCGACCCTTGCCGGCATCCTTCCAGGTGGTCAGGCCCATGTTGGGCTTGTCTGCATCAGCCCACGCGCGGATCAACTCGCCCGCCGTGTGGCTGGTAACGGCGTAAAGCATCTTGTTCTGGATCGTGGCGTAAAAGGTCGGAACGGCCGACGACTGCGCATCGTAATCCTCGCTCAGCGCCAGGATGTCGCGCACCTTCTGGTAGAACCGCGCCTCGGACGCCCGAATGTCGCGGATGCGTTCCAGAAGCTCGTCGAAGTAGTCCCACTTGGGATCCTTCAGGCGTTCGTCATTCATGACGAAGCCCTTGACGAGGAATTCCTTCAGCGCAGATGTCGCCCAGCGGCGGAACTGCACGCCACGCGGGCTGCGCACCCGGTATCCCACGGCGAGGATCATCTCGAGCCGGTAGAGGGTGACAGACCGCTTCACCTGACGGGGGCCCTCGGTTTGAACTGTCAAGTATTCCTTGACAGTTGACTCGGGGTCCAACTCGCCCTCGGCCAGAATTTTGCGGATATGCAGGCTGACGTTTTGCTTGGAGGTCTGGAACAGTTCGGCGATCTCGATCTGGCTGAGCCAGACGGTGCCGTCAACGGCGCGCAGCTGGATCTCAGCCGCGCCGTCCTCGGTGCTGTAAAGGATGATTTCGCCATCAGACATCGACGCCAAGCTCCTTCAGGTAGCCAGCCATGCGCCCGCGGACCTCGATCAGCTCTGCCTCGATATTGGTGATCTGTTTTTGCAGAGCGGCAACGTCGATTTCTTCCTCTGGCTCAAAGGTATCGACGTAGCGGGGAATATTCAGGTTAAAGTCGTTCTCGGCGATCTCTTCCATGCTGGCGCGATGCGAGTATTTGTCGACCTCGGCACGGGTGGTATAGGTCTCCAACACCTTGTTGACATGCGCCTCGTCCATCACGTTCTGCGTCTTGCTGGGCGTGAATTCCTTGCTGGCGTCGATAAACAGAACATCGCGCCGGGTTTCATTCGCGCCGCCCTGTTCGCGGGAACGGTCGAAGATCAGGATTGCGACCGGGATGCCAGTGGTGGTGAAGAGGTTGGCAGGAAGGCCAACGACCGCGTCGAGCAGGTTCTCTTCGATCAGCGCCCGCCGGATCCGCCCCTCGGCCCCGCCCCGGAACAGAACACCATGCGGAACGATGACGGCCACACGGCCGCTCTGACGCTTGGCGATCTCGATCATGTGGGTGATAAAGCCATAGTCGCCCTTGGACTTCGGCGGGATGCCGCGCCAGTACCGCTTGAACTGATCGCTTGCCGCGTCCTCTGCCCCCCATTTGTCGAGGGAGAATGGCGGGTTCGCCACAACCACATCGAATTTCATAAGGTGATCGGCCTCAACCAGCGCAGGACTGTTGAGGGTGTCGCACCATTCGATGCGTGCAGCGTCCTTGGCATGCAGAAACATGTTCATACGTGCCAACGCCCATGTCGCGCCGTTCACTTCCTGGCCGTAGAGGGCGAAGTTCTCGGAGCCGACCTCCTCTGCCGCACAGATCAGCAGCGAACCGGACCCGCAGGCCGGGTCGCAGATGGTGTCGCCGACCTTGGGGGCAGCCAACTTCGCCAACAGACGAGAGACAGCAGACGGCGTGTAGAACTCGCCAGCTTTCTTGCCCGCGTCAGACGCAAAACGCGAGATGAGGTAGATATAACACTCGCCGATGATGTCTTCTGTCACGCGGCTGGGGCGTAGGTCGAGTGCAGGCTTGGCGAAATCCTCCAGCACGTTCTTAAGGCGGCGATTTCGGTCTTTGACGCGCCCGAGATTGGCCTCGGAGTTGAAGTCGATGTTGCGGAACACACCTTCAAGCTTGGCGCGGTTCGCATCTTCGATCCTCTCCAACGCGATATTGATCCGCTCCCCGATATTGGCCTCATTACGCGCTTCATAGAGATCGTAGAAGCTGGCGCCCTCCGGAAGAACAAAGCGCTCGCGCTCAAGTCGACGCCGGATCCGCGCTTCATCGCCGCCATACTGGTTGCGATAGGTTTCGAGGTGGTCGTTCCAGTGGTCAGAGATGTATTTCAGGAACAACATCACCAGGATGTAGTCCTTGTACTGTCCGGCATCGACGACGCCTCGGAAGGTGTCGCAAGCGGCCCAAGCCGTCTGGTTGACCTGTTGCTGTGTGAGTTGGTCGGTCATTTCGACGTCCTTTCCTGCCGTGTTTTGGGGCGCAGCCTGTTCGCTCGCTCGACGAGGATCAGGCTCATCATCTTTCTGCGAGTCTCGGCGACGAGCAGGGCTAGCGCGCGCTCCTGTTCAGCAAGAGCATCAATCGCAACAATCTTTCCTTGGGTCTCAATGTCAGGGATCTCAAGTTTCAGGTCGTCGAGGCTGGATCTGGGGATCATCCGGATGTTTGTGCCGCGCGCCGCTACATCAAAGTGGCGTTGTGCAGGCGGCTGATTGATGGCCCAGGCCAAATACTCCGGTATCACGACATCATGTTTCGGGCGCAGCACAAGCAATGGCAAAACTGCAAGCGCACGCTCCTGCAGCCGTTTGTCTAGAACGGACGCTGTGTTTCGCTCTCCCCGCGACCGAAACACAACGTCGCCTGCCCGCACGAAGTAGCGGTCAGCCAAGCCCTCCAATTGTACGCGCGTAAGGCGTTCTGGGTTGATGACCCCCTCGGGAGAAATGTCGCGCAGTTGAATTGCGAGAACGCCGCCGGCCTCGGTGGCTTCGAGTCGGCCCCGGGCTGTGTATCCGCTGTGAATGGTGCAAGTATCTGCAAGTAGCATTTTGATCTCTGTAGGCTGTCCTACAGCACATAAGGCCTGGAAGCGGCAGCGTCAATAAAATTTTTGCTGTAGACCGGCCTACAGCAAAAATACAGATCAAAGTGCTAGAATTGCCAGTCCATCACTACGAAGCTTGGCAGTACTGACTGCGCAGACCGCTGGCGTTGTTCTTTCCAATGTTACGACGCGGATCAGACCTCCAAGTTTAACCAGTATCGCGTGTGCCGCCGCTCACCAGTTCGTTTCAACCCACCCTTTTCGACTAGGTCCTGCAGGTCCCGGGTCGCGGTCGCGCGCGAGGTGCCGGTGATCTTGAGGTAATTCTCGGCGCTGAGCCCGCCTTTGAACCCGGCGGGACCTTCCCGAAACATCCGCGCGATAGCTTTGTCCTGGCGCTCGTTAAACTGACCGCGGTGCCGGTCGTAAAAGTGCGCCTTGCTGATGAAGAACCCGACCCGCTCGAGCGTGACCTGCTGGGCTTTCAGGACGATCTCGGCGAACCACACGAGCCACTCTGTCACGTCCAGCGTCTTCTGATGGTACTCGAGTTGGTCGTAATAGGCCTTCCGTTCTTTTTCGATGGTGAAGGCAAGCGCTATGAGGCTCGGTTGGCCAATGTTCTGCGCCAGGGATTTTTCAGCCACGGCGCGGCCCAACCGGCCATTGCCATCCTCGAAAGGATGGATGCTCTCAAAGTATAGGTGGCCAAGCCCCGCACGCGTCAGGGCTGAGAGCGGCGTTGCGCGGCCGGGTCCGGTCTTGTTGAACCATTCAACGTAGCGCTCCATCTCCGGCGCGACCTGAACTGAGGGAGGCGCTTCAAAATGTATTGTCGGGCGGTCAAGGCGTCCCGAGACGATTTGCATTGCCTCGGTGTGCTGTCGGTACTCGCCAATGGCCTCCATCCGATGATCGTGTGACAGGAGCATCCGGTGCCAGCGAAACAGCGTCTCGTGGTCGAGCGGATCAGCAAAACCCGAATAGAGGTCCACCATCATTTCCGCCACGCCCTGCTCACGCGGCTTGGTGGGGTAGCTGTCAGGGTCTAGCCCCATATGGCGGCGCAAAGACGACTGGACGCTCAGCCGGTCGAGGATTTCGCCCTCGATTGCACTGGTTTGCATCGCTTCTTCGCTCAGAAGTTCGATGCGCAGTTGTTCGCGCTCTGATGGGCTGACATGATACACGGCACCGACGATCTCGCCCGACGACAGCAGAAACTTCCGCTCGAACTGCTCCAGAACGGTGGCGTCATACCGGAAATCCGGCCAATCGGGCAGTGTCCAGTTCCAGGCCATGAGTTATAGACATCCCTTCTATAGCTCACATTAAGATCATTTGTGATGCATAGAAGTCAATACTATCGATCAACGGATGTGCCTGCCAACCTCAATGTCAGATGAAATCAACCTATGACGCTAGGCATTCACCAGCGGTAGCGGATCAAGCGGCTTCTGTCCTGCTTCTTGCTGGTCAAGGGGGCTGGGCGCAATATCCCGAACAATCGGTTCATATCGGACTTTCGCCATGGCCTCGTTCAGCCACGCCGGTTGCAGATCGCCATTGTCCCATTGGTAGAGGTAGCCCACCAGGCTGTCGGTCTTCTTGCAGAGGATGCGCATGATCGGTTCGCCGGTGAGGCGGGGCTTTGTGGTCATGATCTGTTCCTCTTCCTTGGACCTCATTCCTTGTGAATACGGAGGCCGCAAAAATTCTTGCTGGGGTAGTAAGGGCAGGTTTCTGCAACTGCAAGATGAGTCCGATTTGATCGGCGAAAACTCACCGGTCCGACGCGAGTTATCTATCTATATCGGTTGTTTCAGCGTTATCGGGGTCATGCGGCGCTGCAGCAAAATCCTTGAGTTCCTCGATCAGAGCGTCAATTTCGGCCCAGATCCGCGGCTCGACCTGGCCGCGGATCAGGGCCCACTTGCTCAGCACATCAAGTGGATCATTCTCACGGAGAAGAACATGCAAATGAGCAGTGTAGACGGCCAGCGACGTGCGGGCTTGCCATTGCATGTTGCGGGTGCGCCGCTCGTCAGAGGGAGGCGCAAAGACCGGAGCCAGTTGCCAGCCCTTGACCGCGCGACGCAGGGCGGCGCGGACCACATGCGCAGGATCGACGCCGCAAGCCAAAAGCGCCGCCTCCTGCCTTGCGAGCGCGTTGACCCGGATGTCGATCTTTCGTGTAAGGGGGGAGCCTTTGGCAGCTAGCGGTGGACCGTCGGTCGCCTTTGCTCGCTCCACCTCCCGTCCCGGCTCATCCTTGGCATCAACGGACTCCGCATCGGAATGATATTCTCGCCCCGTGGTAACGGCGTCATTTGCGGTTTGAACACGCGCCGCGGTACTCCCTATTTCCTCTCCTACCGGGTTCTTTCCACTGTCTTGCCTCAGCGTTGCTGAATAGGCTGTATCGGGCCGGGTGATGGTTGGTATCTTCTTACGCAATGGTCTGCCCTCACGCCGCCAAGATGTTATTCAAAATGTCAGTGGCCTCTTCCAACGCCTCGACGACGTGGCGTACATGCGGGCGCATCAACGGGTTTGGGTCCCTCTGCTTTTGCAAGGCCACGGCATGAAGTAGGCCCTTCTCATCCATTTCCTTGTAGGCATTGCGGCGCATCATCACCGTCTCGATCACCGGAAACCGCGCAACTGCCGCCTCGATCAGCGTGGCATCGGCGCGGGTGGTCTTTGGGTCGACCATGTTGAGGACGACATGATGGCGTGGCAGGCTTGAGGGATCGTCGACGCGCGATTTCAGCTTCTCGAACCAGTCGGCGGTTTGCGCGCCCACATCGAGATCCGAGGTTGAGAGCATGACCGGCGTGACGATGTGATCGGCGAGTACAGCGATGCCATCCGACCACTCGGCCCCGACACCGGCCGTGTCGACGAAGACGAAGTCGGCGGAGTCCGCCACATAGACCTGCTCGATCTTCCGATCGACAGCCGCGACACTCTCGACCGAAGCTGACTGCAAGAGTGGCGACCCAAACCCCGTTGCCTCAGCTCGCTGATGCCAGGCACCCAGCACACCAGTGCTGTCCGTGTCGATCAGCAGCACCCGGCGACCGGCAGCCACGGCAGCGCTGATCAGGGCGCGGGACACGGTGGTTTTTCCACTCCCGCCCTTCCGGGCCATCACAGCAATCACCACGAGATTGTCGTTTGGCATGATGTTGGCTCCCTCTAACAAAAATAGTGAAATGAGACAAAGACACCTGAATGTCGCTATTCGGTAGAGCGAGGCGCGTCAAGCAGATGACGCGATGCGCAGGCCACGCGACGCGCTGCAGATTGCGATCTGCAGCGTCCCGAAAACACGCTCCATTCGGCATTAGGCGAAAGGCGCATTGCGCAAGACGGGATACGGAAGGCACGAGACGCGGTCCATCGGACACGCTGCACAATGCGCGGTGCATTGGGCGCTTGCCTTTTGCCAGAAGACGCGATGCGGGGTGCGCGAAACGTCCTGCAACGGGCGTGATGCGCGATGCAAAAGACGCGGAACGAAATGCATTGAGCGCGATGCGCGCTGCATTTGACAGAAGACGTGAAATCGGCCCCGGAGGCCGATTTTCTACATTGAGTACAAGCCCTTATACCCGACTCCGCTTGCGCTGGGAGTCGGTGGGCTTGTACGAAGATGGCAAGAAATAGGAACGTTAACTTTACATGCCCCGTGCTCGTCGCCTCACCGAGAATGAACGTCTCAGCATCGCCAAAGCGCGTGCTGAAGGCGTCCCCGTGCGCGAGCTGGCGACCCGCTACGGGGTCAGCCGTGTGTCGATCTACAACGCGTCCAACCACGGCACCGAGCGGCAGGAGGCGAATGCCAGCCGTTCGCGCGTGATCGGCATCCGGGTCAGTGCCCGTGACCTGCGCGGTTTTGATGCGGCTCTCGGGCGCCGGGGCATCGCGCATCGCTCAGACGCTATGCGGCGGCTGATGCTTGCCGCCGACGACATCTTGCGTCCCGATGAAGCGATGACGGAGGAATTGCGCGCGATGAGTGCCGCGCTCAACCGGGTCGGCAACAACGTCAACCAAGTGGCGCGGCGGCTGAACGAGGCCAAGGTTCGGGGTGAGCTTCCACCCTATACAGCGGCAAGCCATGCCGAGATCCGGGAACTGGCGGGCCTGGTTTTTGAGCTGGCCGACCAGATCCAGCAACTTTTCCGTGCACGTCGTCGGGCGCTTGATCTGGACGTAAACAAGGCCCTCGCCGGTCTGGTGTCAGGAGGGCAGAATGGCGCGGACTGACAGCGCGCGCGGTGCGGGTTCTGCGCTTTTCGACCGTGATTGGAGCCGGGTCTCGGGCAGCTGGCAGGGGCTTGCGAAGGGCGCACAGATGGTTCGCGCCGCGCGCGGCTATTCGCCGGCGATCTTCAAGCCGATCTCCAAGGGCGGTTGCCATACCGGCGCGCAGCTCCGGACACAGCTCACCTATCTCACCACCAAATCGAGCCACATTCTCGACAGCCGCGGCACCCATGACGGCAAGAAGACTCTGACCGGGGCGGAGATCGAGCGCGTGGCACGGCGCTTCGAGAACCAATGGGGCGAACGGCACAGCCCAAAACTCGGCCATACCTCGCATCTCCTGATGGCCTTTCCCGTCGGCACGAAGGGCGAGGAGGTGCGCGACATCACCCAAGCCGTCTGCGAGCGGTTCTTTCAGGGCGAGGGCTCGCAATTCGACTATATTGCTGCAATACACCAAGATCGCGCGCATCCACATGCGCATATCGTTCTGAACCGCCGCAGCAAGGATGGCGAAATGTTCTTTCTCGGGAAGGATCACCACTTCAACTACGACGCTTTCCGGGTGGCGATGGTTGAGGCGGCACAGGCCCACGGGATCCGGCTTGAGGCGACGCGTCGTCTCGACCGCGGAGTCACGACCTATCGCGCCGACATTGATGAAATCTACACGGCCCGTGAAGAAGGGCGGCCCCCCGTTGAACGTCAGCGCACGGGAGTTGATCTCTCAGCTGCCCTTCAGACGGTGGCCCGCAATGCCCTGATGTACCGCGGGCTTGCGGCCGAAGCGTCACGATCAAACTTCGAAGACCTGGCCGAAGCCCTCGAGCGGGCCAGCACCATCCTTGCCAGCGGCAGTTCAATCCAATCCGATGGAGCCATTTATATGTCCGACGACGACACCGCCTTTGATACGCTGATCACCGAGTTTTCCCAAAACATCCGCCAGATCGAGGCGGCAATCGACAGGGCCCCTGCCACCGAGCGCCCGGTGATCGAGCGCAAGCTCACCGATGTGCTGGCCTCGGTGGCGCATTTGAACCCGCTTGGGGATCGCTCAAGCGACCTTATCGATGCACCGTCCCGGGACGGCATTTATGCGCGGCCGAATGTGAGTGAGGATCATCTCGCGCGCCTCGACACAGATGAGGTCAAGGCCAAGCTGGCCGTGGTTCTGAAAGGCACCGGCATTGATGCTGACGCCGTCGTTGCGCGCCTGGGCGAAGGGGCGGGCAACGCAGCACTCGAACGCCAATGGCTGGCAGAGGACCTGCAGGCCATCGGCAAGGGGGGCGATCTTGATCTCGAGAAGACCGAGGACCGCGAAGAGGCGCTGGACCGGCTGGAAGCGGTCCATGTTCGCCTGGGCGATGTCCTGACAAGCGCGCAGGTCTTGCGAGCCGTCGATGAGGTGGAAGAGGAAGAGGGTGATATCCAACTCCGCCTTGGTGAAGCAGAGCGGCTGTCAGGCCATAACAGCGAAAGGGACCGACCGGACGTATTCGCGGCAACGGAGCGTCAGGATTTCCGGCAGCTGGTGGCACAGTTCCGCAGGACGGATTTCAACTACCCGTTCTCTGACGATTCGTCGGTGCGGGAGAGGGGTGCAATCGAGGTGCAAGAGGCGCGCGGCGCGTTTGATGTCTATGCGCAAAGATCGCCCCAACATGCCGAACTGGCCTCGATGGCCTGGGACCAGGCGACTGACAGCCGCAAGCCGCCGCAATACGCGGTCGCGGAGCGGGACCGCACGCTCCACGCGGGCGACATGGACCTCGCCTCGCGGGATCCGTCGGAACATCTCGGTCCGATCACCGAGGAGCTTCGCACGGTCGCTCGCTACCGCACGGAGATGCCGGATGACAACTTCGGTTCGGCGGTCCAGGACGAGATCAATCACCTTCGCGCTTTGGGGGCCTCACGTGCCTACATCAGCGAACGAAGCTTTGAGATCGAGGACCAGGCGCGTCAGGATTATGCTGAGCGGCGTTATCTGGAAGAGACCGCCCCTACGGTCTTGGCTTTTGTGCGCGAAGCCGCCTCCGGAGAGCCTGAAACGATCCCTGGGGCAGAGCAGCAACGCATTGTTGAGGAGGTGAACGAACGCCTGACGCCCGACGCGATCAACGCGCTGCGGTCCGGAAATGCCGAAGTGCTGGACAAGTTTACCGAGGATCCGCTGCGTCAGCTAGAATTGGCCAAGACCTATCTCCAAAGCAGCGAGGTTACTGCTCATGGCCCGGCCATGGAGCGCGTTCTCGACGCCCTGGCTGAGGAACATATCGAGGCACAGCGCGCGCGCCACGCCGCGTCGCATGGCGAGAAGGGGATTACCCATGGATAGGGGCAAGATCATCGGAGGCATCCTGAGCCTCGTGCTGGTCGGCCTTGCGATGGGCTATGTCATGGCGACCGGGTTTCTCATGTTTCGGTACGGGCTTTCGCCGACGCGTTTCGACGTCACCCTGCTCGTCCGCGAATATCCGGATCTGTCACAATCTGCGTCCAAGGAATTCCTTTGGGTGAACCTCATCGTTGGCGGCTTCGGTCTCGCCGCCCTGATGCTGAGCGTAACGCTGCTAGGGGAGGCGTTGACGCGTTTCGGCACGACCCATTGGCAAACCCGAGGCGAAATGAAGCGAAATGGTTTCTTCGCCAAGCCGGGCGGCGGTTTCCTCCTCGGTAAATTGGGGCCCCCGAAATCGAAGCGGCCATTCCTCGTCTCGAAGACATTCCCGCACGCGCTGATCGTGGCACCCACGGGCCGAGGCAAGGGCGTGGGCTTCGTCATCCCAAACCTGCTCACCTACAAGGGCTCGGCCGTGGTGCTCGACGTGAAGGGCGAGAACTTCCGCGAGACCTCGCGCTTCCGCGCCAGCATGGGTGACAAGGTCTTCCGTTTTGTCCCGACCGACTGGGATCGTCCGACGCATCGCTACAATCCGCTGGCGCGAATCGCGGCCATGACCAACCCCGACCGGCAGCAGATGGAGCTGAAGCTTACTGCTAAGCTCTTCCTCCAGACCGACAACGAAAAGCTGAGCGGGCTTTTGGCCGGCGGGATCGATCTCTTCGTTGCGGCGGGTCTTCTGGCCTTCGAGCGCGGCGTGCCCACCATCGGCGAGATCTACCGCATCACCGCTTCAGGGGGCGACAAGCAGAAGGAGTACCTCAAGCGCGCCCAGGAGGTGAAGAACAGGTCCGCCAAATTGATCTTCGAGCGCATGGCCTCGACCAACAACGACACTTTGACCTCTTACCTCTCGCTCTTGATGACCTCGGGTCTCGACACCTGGGATAACCGCGCGATCAACGCGGCAACCGCGACCTCGGATTTCTCCTTCCGGGACATCCGGCGAAGACCGCACGCGATCTATCTCGTGGTTGAATCCGAGATGATCCGCCCTCTGGCCCCGCTGATCCGGCTGTTCTTCTCCGACCTGATCGCCTCGCTCCAGGCGCAGGAGCCGGGCGACGATGAACCCTGGCCGGTCATGATTATGCTCGACGAATTCGACCGGCTCGGGAAAATGCCGATCGTCGCCGAAAGCATCAAGACGCTGCGCTCCTTCGGCGGCAACTTAGCGATCGTCACTCAGACCATCCCGGCGCTGGACGAAATCTATGGCGAGAACACCCGCCGGTCGCTCCAGGGCGGCGCGGGCGTGAAACTGTACCTCACCCCCTCTGAGCAGAAGACCATTGAGGAGTTGAGCCAGGCCGTCGGCAAGACCACAAAACGCGTGGTGACTCGTTCCCGGGCAGTGGGCCGCAATCCCTTCGAGGGGCGGAGCGTCTCCGAGCGGACCGAGGACACACCGCTCCTAACTGAAGATCAGGCTCGGCGCATGGACCTTGATGAAGTGATCCTCGTGATCGACGCGCAGATGCCGATCCGGGCACGGCGGATCAAGTATTTCGACGACCCGGCGCTGAAGGTGCTGCATGCTGGTCAGGTGGGCAGTTTCCCCTATCCGGACGAGGAGCGCTTGCGTCGGGATCGTCAGATGACGGAAACACGAGAGACTGTCGAGAAGTTGAGGCAGGAATTGAACGAGGTGCGGGCGGCTGGGACATCACATGATAAGGCATCCCCGGCAGTATTGACTCAAACGCCAGCGACAGAAGGTGATTTGCAAAAGCCGCCGAGTTCATCGCGAGGTCGGGCTGCGCGCGCAGGGGCGTTGTCGGCGCCCGTGCAGCTTGACCTCAATCTCGGAAATCTGGGGATCTCGGAACGGGATCGGGCCACGTTGGCTTCGGCTGTGCAGACGACGCGGTCGATAATAGGGGAGCATGCATGATTTAACGACAGCCGACCTTCGGGTAAAACGCAGCTATTGCAGAATATGAGCCCAAACCGGGAGCGATCAAATTTCGCTGCGTGTGCTCGCAGCATTTTCTCCGCTGCACGGCCGCGAAATCTCGCGCTGCATTGCAACGAGAAGAACGGTCATTCAGGCTGCTCGTAGCAAAACTGAAACCACGAAATCACACAGCGCGGGACGAATCTGCCGTTCAAGATGGCGACGCGAAGGTCTGTTTTCTCCTGAACTTGTCACTCCAGCGCGACCGCAGATTTCGAGCCAAGACAGTCGAAAATCGGGGGCCCAATCTGGTCGGCGTGATGTATCCATGGTGCATGACCGCCATCCACAATGTGAAGACATGCATCAGGGATGACTTCGGCGGCTTGAGTGTCAAGTAAGGTGCCCGATTACGGCAAGGCCCAGACCGGGAGCAGATTCTTAAGGTAAGCTGGGATCTGATAGAAAATCACGGATCTAACCTGAAACTGACAGATGTGGCGGCCAAGGCGGGCGTCTCACGCCAAGCGATATATTTGCATTTCGGTGACCGGACAGGTCTGCTGCTTGCAATCGTCCGGCATATGGACGAAACGCTCGACCTCGGCAGCAAGCTCGCGCACGTACGTGCTGCGCAGGACGGTGCTGAACTCCTTGAGCGTGCCATGCGCCTCAACACCCGGTTCTGGTCAGCGGTGTTTCCGGTCGCCCGGATTCTGGAGGCCGCACAGAACGACGATCCTGCGCTGGGTTCGGCATGGCGAGATCGCATGAAGTTTCGCCAACAAAGCTTTTTGGGAATGACCGAGCAGATCGCCAGCTTGGGTGACCTTTCATCGGCGTGGGACATCAACGAAGCGGCAGCAGTTCTCTACGCGACAGCTTACCTCGATACGTGGAGGGAACTTACTCTGCATCTTGGCTGGACCGAGGATGAGTATGTCGCGGCGATGACCCGACTGCTTCGCCAGGCTCTTCTTCGCCGATCCTGAGACATGCTTCTACGCGCCAAACCTTGTCATTTCTTCGCAGCGGTCAAGTCAGAACGGCCATTCGCTCGAAGTGCAGCAATCCGCAAATTGGGCTCTTTGCCGCCATGCGGTGGCGCAGCAATCAGCGTTGCTGCCGGGCTCTGAGATCAGCCTTTCGCTAACCCCCCGGACTTTTCGGCGAAACATCTGCAAATGAACGGGTTTGCCGAACGACCAAGATGATCGTGTGCCGTTCGCGGTCTGGCAACGGGCATTCACGCAAAGAGCGGCGATACATTACTAAGAGCCCGAAGCGGAGGTTCAATTTCTTCAACGGCTGCTGCCTCGCTCAAGCCAATGTCGCTCCTTCGGATCGATCAGACTTGAAATGGTCTCGTCATAGAAGGCCGAAATCGGATCCGGTCAAAATGCCTTGGGCCACGGGCTATAGAAGGGCCCGTGGCATCGTTTTCAGAGGGCATTCTACTTGGGGAATGTCAGTTAAAGACTTCAGTCGATGGCCTTGTTGATCAGCATTCGCAAGGTGTCTTCCATTTCGTTCACGTAGTCCGCCCTAACGTTGATGCTCATGCCATCGAACATATCGGTCACGTCTTGATAGGCGATCTGAGTGTCGCCATCTGGGCCATGATAGACCAGCACGCGCAGAGGCAGCATCAATCCCGTCTGAATGTCGCCCTGCATCGCGGCCGTGTCAACGACCGGGTTGCCAAAGATCAGCAGTTGGGCCGGTGGAAGTTCCATCTCCACGCTGTTGGCCTCGGCAGCGTAGTCGATCCGGGCATAGACCTTGGCCCCGGCCTCTCGCACCGCAGCCTCCAGCGCGTCCATGGCGGCTGGAACATACTTCGTCGTTTGAACGGTCATCACCTCGGCCATGGCCGGGGTCGCAAGCGTCATTGCAAGCAGGGTTGCGCGGATCATGAGGATTCCCTCTTCAACTTATGTTTTGCATTCCATTAATCCGACAAAAAGAGTCAGATGGCTGTTCCGACCTCATAGAACCAGATTCTGCAAGGCGCACTGATCGACATCAGTTGGCGGTGGTTTTTTTCTGATAAGATTGCAGACTTGGTCGTTTACAGGGGGATACATCATCGAAACGAAACCGCTTGTGCGCAAACTGGGTGCGTTTGTCGCTCTATCAGATGTTGAACTGTCCGTGCTGGATGGTCTGCACAAGCGTCGGCGTACCTTTGTCGCCGGACGCGATTTGGTACATCAGGGGCAGTCGGATCAGGCGGCTTACATTCTTATTTCTGGCTGGGCCTGTTCCTATAAACTTTTGGCAGATGGCCAGAGGCAGATTATCGACTTCCAGATTCCAGGCGATTTTCTCGGGTTTCGCAGCGTGGCTTTGCACATCTCGGATCACACGATCGAACCCGTTACCGACATCGAAGTAACGGAAGTTCATGTCTCAGATCTTATGAAGGCGTTTGCTGACACGCCCCGGCTGGCAACCGCTGTCCTTTGGGCGACATCTCGTGACGAGGCTATGGTCGTTGAGCATTTGGTCAATATCGGTCGTCGTGACGCAGCCGAACGAACGGCACATTTCCTACTGGAACGTATGCGTCCGGTCTGACTGCCCTGCTCGAACGGAGGAGTGGGTGATAGTGTCCACCATCGGTAGATGGGATGGTTGCCGCCCTCCCCGACGGCATCGCAATGTGCCAACATGTCGGTAGTGAAACCACATATGAAGCGGAGAGGACGGCAAAGTGAATGATATGATAATCGGCGTAGATTTGGCAAAGTCCATTTTCCAGGTTCACGGGGCGTTGATGGCGACCGGGGAGATCCAGTTCAAAAAGAAGCTGACGCGTGAACAGTTCCGTGTGTTCATGCCGAAGCTGGCCCCGAGCGTGGTTATCTTCGAAGCCTGCGGCAGCGCGAACTACTGGGCAGGCCAAATGGAAGCGATGGGTCATCAGGCCAAGCTGATCGCTCCGCAGTTTGTTCGGCCTTTCGTGAAGCGCCACAAAAAGAATGATGCAGCCGACGCAGATGCGATCATCATCGCTGCGCGCCAGCCTGAGATGCTGTTTGTCACGCCAAAGACGGTTGATCAGCAGGCGCGGGCTGCCTTGTTCCGGGGCCGGGAGCGATTGATTAGGCAACGCACAGAAGACGTGAACGCTGTTCGTGCAATTCTCTATGAACACGGTCACGTCTTTCCAATCGGCATAGGGCACATCAAGCGCATGCAAGACTTGGTTGAATCAGAGACCTGCGACTTGTGCGGCATCGTCCGTGAAGAGT
This sequence comes from Roseicitreum antarcticum, assembly GCF_014681765.1. GTDB lineage: Bacteria > Pseudomonadota > Alphaproteobacteria > Rhodobacterales > Rhodobacteraceae > Roseicitreum > Roseicitreum antarcticum. The sequence goes on along the minus strand of NZ_CP061500.1, from coordinate 72,624 downwards.
GTCGGGACCTTCTGGCACAGATCGCAGAGAAGACGGCGCGCATCACATCGCGTGACGGGAAACTCAAGGAACTGGCCGCTCAGTCGGATACGGCGCGACGCGTGCAAACCCTGCCCGGAGTCGGGCCATTGACGGCTCTGGCCGTTGAAGCCTTCGCGCCCGACATGTCTCAGTTCAAGAGAGGGCGACTTTGCGGCCTGGCTGGGTCTTGTCCCACGCCAACATTCTTCAGGCGGCAAGGAACGACTCGGCCGGATCTCCAAGGCTGGACAGGCCGATATCCGTCGGCTTCTGATCATTGGTGCAATGAGTCGGATTATCGGCCGCGCGCGCCATAAGATACCGGCGGAGAGCTGGATCGGTCGCATCTTGGAGCGGAAGCCGAAGCTTCTGGTCGGGATCGCGCTTGCGAACAAGATGGCGCGTCAGATCTGGGCGATGCTGACGAAGAACGAGGATTACAGAGATCCGACGCTGGCGGCTACGGCATGAGCTACATGTCGTAATCAGCCAGAGTCGGGGCCAAGGGGAGTGTGAGAAGACGACGACCTGAATGGGCACAATGATCGAACAGATCTGGGTCAGGAAAACCAGTTGTCCACTATGCGCTTATAGCGCGCTCGATAGATTTGGACCTGATCCGCAGATCACCATCCCGGCCCGCGGCTTCTGGAAATGCCGCACAACGAGGCCTGAAAGAAGTTCGCACTCGATCACACGCCAAGACTGTCAAAACTTCTTGCATTACGGGCGGCAACCAAAGAAGTGGACATCTTGAGGTTGGTGATGGCGGGGAAGAAGGGTCAGAAGAAGCGGCTTTGGTCTGACGACGAGAAGCGTTCAATTTGCGAGCAAACATTGAATCCGAGCGTTTCAGTTGCGCAGGTTGCGCGGCGCTATTCGATGAATGCGAACCTGATTTTCAAATGGCTGAAGGATGCTCGGTTTGCACCGATAGAGGGCGCGGCTCTTGAAGGGGTTTTCCTTCCCGTTGAGATTGACGGTTCGCCGATGGAGAGTGCCACCTCTGGGCAAGAATGCAGCGCAGCGGACAATCTCGGCTCTGCGGCTTCAGCACAGCGCGTAGACATTACCCTGTCGGATGGCCGGCGCATTCTCGTGGAAGGTCCGACGGGGCTGTCGTCGGTTCTGCGCCTTGTGCAGGGGTTGATGGCATGATCCCAGTGCCGAGCAACACGCGGGTTTGGTTGGCGGCGGGCGTGACAGATATGCGGCGTTATGCAGCGGCCACGATTATGCGGAGTCCTTCGCGACGAGGGCAATTTTAGGCATTAATTGCAGGATAATAAAATATCTCTGCAGGGCGACAGCGCGGCATAATCTAAACTTCCCAAGCGCCATTCTGGCACATGGGAGAGTAGATATGAACGTCATCAAAAGACAGGCCCCGGCACCAAGGACCATGGACGCGGGCGAACTGACGCCGTGGGTCAACCAGTTTGCTGAAGAACTCACTTTGCTGAGGTACTCACCGCTGACCATCCAAGGCTACACCGATTGCGCTCGCCATTTTGCCGCGTGGCTTGCAATTGAGAAGGTCGAACTCGGTTTCATCGACCACGACATTCTTGGCCGGTTCGCCAAGCATCGTTGTCGTTGCGGGGGCACACGGCGAGCCGTGCCCTGCTCGACTGGCTATCTTAACCGTGTTCATCGTTTTATCTCGTTTTGCCAGACGTGGCATCATCGCTCCTCTGGCTGAGGCCGTCGCAAACTCCGTTGACCCTCTGGTTGGCGATTTCCAGGAATGGCTCCTGCGACATCGAGGCATTCGCGAACAGACAGCCGTACGACACGGGAGAATGGTCATGCGGCTTCTCCCGTCACTGGGATCGGATCCGCACGCTTATGGCCCAGCTGGCATCCGAATGGCTATTCTCAACGAAGCCCAACACTGCTCCGTAGTTTACACCAAGACAATGATGACCGCACTGCGCGGATATTTGCGCTTTCTGGCAGCGTCCGATCGCTGTCGCCCTGGTCTTGAACACGCCGTGCCACGCATTCCGCAATGGCGACTATCATCATTGCCGCGCTATCTGTCACCCGATCAGGTCGAACGTGTCGTGGCGTCCTGCGATCTTCAAACCAGGCGGGGTATTCGAGATCGCGCGATTCTACTCCTCCTTGCCCGTCTCGGATTGCGGGCGGGCGACATTTCGGAGATGCGACTTCAGCACATTGATTGGCGTTCGGGAACCCTGCGTGTCAAGGGCAAGGGACGATCCGAGACTCTTTTGCCTCTACCGCAGGATGCGGGCGATGCCGTGCTCGGCTATCTGAATGACGCTCGGCCAGCTGTTGACGACGACCGCATGTTCCTGACAGTAACCGCGCCATTTCGGCCGTTTCATGGTTCTCCGTCTATTTCTCAGATCGTTTCTCATGCTTTGACGCGCTCTGGCATTGAGGATCCGCCATCACGCGGAGCGAACTTGCTACGCCATTCGGCAGCTACACACCTGCTCCGAAGCGGTGCCACTTTGCAGTCGATTGGCGCGGTTTTGCGACACAAGTCCGTGGAGACCACGGTCCTATACGCCAAAGTCGATGTCATCATGCTGGAGCGGATCGCACAACCGTGGCCGGGAGAAGTGTCATGCTGACCGACGATCTTTCGCGCTACGTCGCGCTTCACGAGGCGATGGGTTTCAAATTCCGAACGCAGCGGATCTTGCTGCGCATGTTCGTGACCTACGCTGAGCATCACGGCGACGGCATGGTCAAAAGCGATCGAGTCATCGCATGGGCAATCCAGGCACCTTCTCCCGAACAACGACGCAACCGGCTGCTTACGGTACGCCGGTTCGCGATCGCGATGCACGCCGAAGATCCCGGGCATGAAGTGCCGGCGGCTGACGCGTTGGTCGAGGGTTATTTCGGCGGAAGCAGCCATATATCTATTCGGCCGAGGAGATTGAGGTCTCATGGTCGCGGCGGCTTCGCTTGGTCCGATCGGTACGCTTCGACCGCTTACTTATTACACATTGTTTGGGTTGCTCGCCGCGACCGGAATGCGGATATCCGAAGCGCTGGCTTTACGACTTGGCGATGTCACCGACGACGGACTGGTCATCGCCAGCACCAAGTTCAAGAAGAGCAGGCTTGTTCCGATTCACAGCACGACCCGTGCGGCAATCGATCGCTATCTCTCCGCTCGTTTGTCGATCATCGGGGAGACTACCGCGCTGTTCTTATCCAACGAAGGTACTCCGCCGCGCTACGACACGGTCAGTGCGATCTTCCGGAAAATTTCGCGCAAGATCGGATTGAGGGGTGCTCCGGGACAGCCGGGACCGCGTATCCACGACATGAGGCACAGCTTCGCCGTGAGATCGCTGGAACAATGCCCATGCGACAACGACGCCGTATCCCGCCACATCCTCGCTCTCAGCACGTATCTCGGCCATGCGCATGTTCACGACACTTACTGGTATCTTCAGGCCATACCAAGCTTGATGGCGCAGATCGCAGATATTGCCGAGACCTTCGACCGGACAGGTGCAGCATGACCGCGCTCGCACCCGCTCTTTCCCGGTTTCTTCGAGAACACCTGCCTCGCGATCAGCGCGCCAGCCGCACACCTGTGACGCTTACGCCTATAGCTTTCAATTGCTCGTCACCTTTGCTGCGCGGCAGCTCCAAAAGGCCCCATCGCAATTGGAAGTAGAAGATATCGGGGTGCCAATGATCCTATCCTTCCTCGAGCATATCGAACGGGATCGCGGCAACTCGGCTCGATCCCGTAATGCTCGATTAGCGGCCATCAAATCGTTCTTCCGATTCTTGGAGTATCGTGTGCCGGCTTGCCTTGATCAGTCGCTTCGCGTCCGGGCCATCCCAATAAAGAAGACCGACCAGACGCTAGTCGCTTCGCTGACAAGGGCTGAGATTCAGGCGCTCATCGACGCGCCCGATCCCAAGACCATTTACGGTGCCCGAGACCGCGCAATGCTCCACCTCGCCTTCTCGGCGGGCCTGCGGTTTCCGAGTTGGTCGGACTGCAGCTCGATCAACTCGAACTCCGAAGTCCGGCCACTATCACGTCATCGGCAAGGGGCGGCGAGAGCGCGTGCTGCCACTGTGGAAGGAGGCGTCATTGCGCTCAAAGCCTGGCTTGCCGTCCGCCAACAGCGACAAGATGGAGCGCTATTTCTCAACGCTGCGGGCTTCGCGATGACCAGATCCGGGTTCGAATATATCCTGGCCAAACACGTGATCACCGCCGCCCAATCTTTTCCATCAATTGCGGCAAAGCGCGTGACACCTCATGTGTTGAGGCACAGCTGTGCCCAACACATGCTGCGCGCCACGCGCGATATTCGAAAGGTGGCGCTGTGGCTAGGCCACGCCAATCTCCAAAGCACCGAGGTCTACTTGCGCGCTGATCCGAACGACAAGCTCGAAGCCTTGGCGGCCGCAAGCTCCCCGACCCTGCAGCCGGGTACGTTCTCGCCGCCGGACAAGCTCATTGCCATGTTGAAGGAGGCACGCCGCTCAAATTATGCTGAGTGACAATTTTCCGATTCCTCAGCGATCTTTGCTTCGTCGCTGAGGACTCCACATAATCATGGCCGCCGCATAACGCCGCTTATGTGCTGCAGCACATAAGCGGCGCGGGTTCAACACGCTGGCGGCGCAAACCGAGCGACTGCTGGCCGAGGATCCGTATTCGGGACATCTGTTTGTGTTCCGTGGCCGCCGGGGCGATCTGTTAAAAATCATTTGGTGGGATACGCAGGGCACCTGTCTTTTTATGAAGCGTCTTGAGAAGGGACGGTTTGTCTGGCCCGCCGCCAAGGACGGCAAAATTTGCGTGACAGCCGCTCAGCTGGCGATGCTTCTGGAGGGGATCGACTGGCGCATGCCACAAAGAACCTGGCGGCCGCTACAGGCTGGATAAGTCATAATAATATAGGGTTTAAGCCTCTTTTGGCGTTCCGTTCGGCTGGCTGATCAGATATAAATTGCGCATGCGCGATACCTTCAAATCCCTGCCCGAAGACCCCACCGAACTGCGGGCTATCAGCGAGCTGATGGCAGCCGAGATCAAGTCTCAGGCCTACCAGATCGAGAAGCTGAAGAAGGAACTGGCGGCACATCGCAAGGCCCGTTTCGGGGCCAAGTCCGAGAGCATGGATCAACTGGCTTTCAACCTGCAGGAAGACGCCGAGATCGAAGCGGCCGCCAAGGCGCAAAAGGCAGCGCCCGCAGACAACACGGACCAGCCCGCGCCCGCCAAGCGCACCCATAATCGCGCCCCACTGCCTGACCACCTTGAGCGCCAGGAAGAGATACTCTCGCCCGGCGATGCCTGTGGCGATTGCGGGGGCGCGCTCAAGCAGCTCGGCGAGGATGTTACCGAAGAACTGGAATATGTCCCCGGCCATTTCATCGTGAAGCGGATTGTGCGGCCGCGCATGGCCTGCACCTGCTGCGAGGCTTTCGCCCAGGCCGAGCTGCCCTCGCGCCCGATTACGCGCGGCCGCCCGGGGCCGGGTCTTCTGGCACATGTGTTGGTCGGTAAATATTGCGATCACCTGCCGCTTTATCGCCAGTCCGTGATCTATTCCCGGGACAAGGTTGATCTGCATCGCTCCACGCTGACCGATTGGGTCGGGCGATCCACGGCCCTGCTCGAGCCCCTGGCCGACCATATCGGCAAGCTGGTGCGGGCCGGACCGGCGCTGTTTGCTGATGACACCCCCGTCAAGATGCAGATCAAGGGCAAGACTGGAAAGGCCCAAACCGCACGGCTCTGGAGCTACGTGCGTGATGAACGCCCCTGGCATGGGCAGGCGCCGCCCTGTGCGTGGTATCAGTTCAGCGTGGATCGCAAAGGCGAGCACCCATCAACACATCTCGCTGGGTATCAAGGGGTCGTGCATGCCGATGGCTTTACAGGGTTCAACGGTCTGTTCGGCGATGGAAAGGCCAGCGAGCAGGCCTGCATGGTTCATGTCCGCCGCAAATTTGTCGAGGTCTATGATCGTGAGGGATCTGCCATCGCCGAAGAAGCGATCAAACGGATTGCTGCCCTCTATGCCGTGGAAAAAGAGGCGCGCTACAAGCCTGTCGAGGAACGCGTTGCCGTGCGGCAGGAAGAGGCAAAACCGGTCTTCGAGGAACTTGAAGCATGGCTTCAGCTTCAGTTGCCCAAGATTTCCGGCAAATCGATACTGGCAGAGGCTATCCGCTATGCGCTGGGGCGTATGCCGAAGGCTCGAGCATATCTCGATAACGGGCAGTTGGAATTGGACAACAATATCTGCGAGCGCTCAATCAGGCCAGTGACTCTTGGCAGGAAAAACTACCTCTTCATGGGGTCGAAGGGGGGCGGTGACGCCGCCGCTATCGCCTACACGCTCATTGAAACCGCCCGGATGAACAATGTCGATCCAGAGGCTTGGCTTCGCTGGGTGCTCGCCCGCATCGCAGATCACAAAATGAACCGCCTTGAGGATCTCATGCCGTGGAAATGGGCGGCGGAATAAGTCAACACCAGTCAGACCGGACGCATACACTGGAACTTGGTGCTCGACTTTCCCTCGTCGGCATGGGGAGCAAAGCGGGTTATGCTTGCCCTCTCAGTCAGTACCTTATGGCAGATGCGCTGGGGCTAAGTGCTGTCCACGTCAATCGGGTTCTGCGCACGCTGCGCGAATCTGGAATGGTGACGTTTCGTGATGGCTTCGTCACGTTTGATGATTATGACAGCCTGGTCGGATTCGCTGATTTCGAGCCGACTTATCTGGATCAGATCGGACCGTTACTGGCATCAGTTAGCCACCCACTTGCAGTGCCTTCAAAACCTGCTCCGCGGCGCCTGCAGGCGTGACAGCCGGGGGGTATTGATCATGTGTTGGAGTGCATCGGTTTCGGTAGCAATGGTGGCAGTTGGCGGCGTAGCGGTTGCAGTGACTGCGATACGAGGTGAGCCGAAGGCGATCTGGATCACACTTGCCTTTTTTACCCTGATGGAGGGGTTGCAGGCCGCCGGATACGCGGTCGTGGATGAATGTTCCAACCCTGCCAACATATCGATCACGACGCTCTCCTATCTGCACATTGCGATCCAGCCCTTGTTTATCAACGCCTTTGCTATGGCTATCGCGCCAGCCGCGGTTCCCGACTGGCAAAGGCGCAGTGTGTATGGCCTTGCTGCAATCGCCACCGGGTTTATGCTGCTGAAACTGGTTCCGCTGGAGGCTTTTGGACCCTGCACACCCGGCTCGCCAATGTGCGCCCTGCAAACATGCCTGATCTCGGGCGACTGGCACATTGGCTGGATCTTGCCACTGAACGGCTTGATGGAATGGGGCGGCTCATACCTGCCTATCAATGTCTATTTCCCGGCCTATTTCCTTGCCGTCTTTGCCCTGCCACTTTGGTATGGTGCGTGGCGCTTTGCGCTTTTTCACCTTTTGATGGGGCCATTCATGGCCTTCATGCTGACAACAAATCTCAATGAACAACCCGCGATCTGGTGTCTGTTCTCGATCGGTATCATCGTGATTTCGCTGAGCCCGTTTATTCGGGTTCAGGTAATGGGCGCGCATCAACCCGCATAACGGTTATCAAAGGGCAGGTTTCCGCTGATGAACCCGGAAGCTGCTGCGGCGTCATAGCGAATGTTGCGCCTGCAGCGAATGGCGAGTTTCCACCTACATTGTGATCCTTGGTGGAAGATCTTGTGAACGGCAGTTCATCAATTTCTACCTTCCCAACCGCTTCGCCCGTTCCGCCATCCTGACCACCTGCGCACTGGCGGTCGTAGCGACCGCTCGAACAGCCGCTGGACTCTGAACAACACCTCGCCCAATCGCCTCTCCAGTGGTCAGCGCGCCGATCCTAGATCTGCCCTTTACGCCGGCGGTATTGAACAGCCCTCGCATTGCCCCGGCCGATCCACCAACCACCGCAGGCGCTGCGGCCACCATCAGGTTCCCTGAGATCCCACGCACAATCAGTGGCGTCGCCGCAACAAACCCCTTCGCGAGGAAGATCATCACGAAGAACGGCACCAGCGCCCCGATGTTGGACGCGGAGTTGGGATCACCGAGTTGTGCGAGGAGAGAATTCGACATGCCGACCACGGTCGAGAACATGGCGGCGATGACGATTGGGTAGAAGGCATAGCTGATCGTCGTCGAGACCCAGCGATGGAAAAAGTCCTTGGTTGCATCGAAGAGTGAGAGCGCGATCATTATCGGCGCGAGGCCGAGCATCAAGGTCAGCATCATCTTGGCAAAGATCAGCACGATGCCGGTCATGAAGCCGAGAAGACTGAGCAGGATAAGACCGATCCCGCCGAGGATCGCCCCTGTCATCCAGTTCAGGTTGGCGCCGATGGCGTTCAGATACTGGCTGAACTTTTCGATCAGAACGTCAAATTCGCCTGCGAAATGTGTGGCCCCTGCCCCACCACCTCCAACCGACGAGATCAGCGCACCGGCGATATAGTCCAGCCCGCCGATGACAGCGGTCGCGACAGCGTTGAAGTTGGCCCAGTTGAACGCGAAGAGGCCTATCAAAGTCAGTTTGACGAGATACCAGAAGAACGTGGCGCCATCCATGCTGCGGAACTGGAACGCCATATTGATGCAGACCCCGATTAGGGAGAGCGTGACCATCAGCAGGACGATTGTGCCGGTATTGCTCGCGACCGCCCCAAACTGGGACTCCGCGGCGTCAGCAAGAAAGCTGTCAGCCGTTCCAACCATCCAGCTGACAACGCCCATTACCAGTTGCCCTGAGCTTCGCAGGTTTCACGGACCATCGGCTGAAGTTGTTTGCGTTTCGCGATCCATTCGAGGCGTAGCGCTGTGTGTTCGCCCTGAGCGAGACCTTCGTATTGCTGCCGGTATTCGTTGTCGGCGCTGTCCCATGCCGGAAATCGGGTGTCGCATGAGCAGTCACCAGAAGCCGTAATCTCTTCCCATGCGCGAATTTCATAGAGCTCCATCATTGACGTTGCCCGATACGCCTGCCGCGGATGGATCTCATCCATCCATGTCGGGCGTGCGGGGCGGTCGTTGCAAATCCGGTACTGCTGGGGTGCCATGTCGACGGTGAGATCATTGGTCACCTGTGGCGAGGTCTGGGCCACGAGTGGCCCGGCCAGCGTGAGGAGAGCAAGAGCGAGGGTGGTCTGACGCATGGATTGTCCTTTTCTGATTATTCGGCAGCGAGAGAGGGCTTTTCGGTGTTGCTGTCCCCTGTCCCGACCGTGCTGGAATGCATGCTTTGGCCCGGTAGGAAGAATTCTGTGATGCCGCGCGCGCCGTCATGGCGACCGGCCTGGATGATGACGTCGATCGAGCCCTCGATATAATCGACCATATCGGCATAAGTCATCGGCACTTGCGCCTTGAGGGCGGCGATGGCGAGGCGACGTACCGCAAGCTGTGGGGTTTCGGCGTGAAGCGTGGTCAGCGAGCCGCCATGGCCGGTGTTGATCGCCTCCAGGAAGGTCATGGCCTCGCGGCCCCGCACCTCGCCGAGCACAATCCGGTCGGGCCGCATGCGGAGTGTCGAGGCGAGAAGCACGTCAGCGCTGCGAGCCTCCGCATCCCGGTCGGCGATCAACGTCAGGGAATTGGGCTGTTCGGGGCGCAGCTCGGCCGCCTCCTCGATGGTAATGATCCGCTCCTCGGGGGGGATCAGCGCGAGGATTTTGCGCGCGGCCACGGTCTTGCCGGTGGATGTGCCGCCCGAGACGATCATGTTGAGCTTGTTCTCGACGCAAAAGCGCAAGGCAGCGTCGATATCACCAGAGCCAACCACGTCGCGCAGGGTCCGGTTGCGGTCCCGCCGCAGGCCTTCGAGACTGCGCTCCTTCCCGTAGAGGAACCCAAGCTTGATGGCTTCGAGCGGCAGGGTTGAGAAGAAGCGCAGCGAGATCGAAAATCCGCCCTCAACGGCTGGCGGCTGAATCACCTGCGCGCGGATCGGGCGGCCCCGATAGAGGATACTGACCGAGACGATGGGCTTCTTGGTGCTGAGCGTCGTGGAGGCGGCCGACGCGATCTGATTGCCCAGATCCTTGATTTCAGTCTGGCTCAGCGGAGCCCCAAGCCCGCGCATGAAGTGATCGCCCTGGAATTCGCCCCAGACCTGACCGTCCGGGTTGATGCAAATCTCTATCACATCCTCACGCTGGGCAGCGGCGCCGAGCCTGTTCAGCGAGGCTTCGAGGTAACTGGCGGCCATGTCAGAAGACCTCCAGGTCGCGGTCGACCATGACGGTGATCCTTGTGCCCTGGTCGACATAAATCACCGGGCGGATCGCGAGATAGTCCTGCATGACGCTTTGGGTGCTGTCGCGCAGATCTGAGCCCACGTCGCTGGCAATATCGGCCGCCGCCTCATCCTCGATCTGGCCCGCAGCAGCAGCCGGCAGTGCCCCGATCAGTGAAATCAGCGCGGCCGAGCCAAAACGCTGCGTAAAACGTGTGTCGACAAAGCCCGTCGTGCCAGAACGACCGAGCTCGTCACCGCCGAAAGCGCTGATCTCGATGGTCTGGTTATCGGGCAGGATGATCCGGTCCCAAGCCACCATGACGCGCGACTGCGCCAAGGCTACGTCCGAGCGGTAGCGCCCGATCAGACGGGCCCCGCGCGGAATCAGGACGCGGGTGCCATCAAAGGAATGCACATCTTCGGAGACGATGGCGCGGATCGCGCCCGGAAGTGTGCTGTCCAGCGCTGTCTCCGTCACGGCCTGGATCATCGTGCCCTGGATGACGGTGTTGGCGGGGTTTGCGATCACTTCCGCCCGGGTCACCGGTGCGGGTCGGGCGCCCGCCCGCACGAAGGCCTCATCGGCATTGAGAGCCGCGGCTTCCAGCGCATCCTCACGGTTCGCGCCTGCCCCCATGCCGGAAAACGCGATCATCGGCGAGGCGATGCGTTCGGCGCGGGCTTCGGCCTCGGCAAGTCGTCGACGCTCGAGTTCGGCCATCCTGAGGTCTTCCTCGCTGTCGCCGATGCTCGCAGGCTCGGGCGGGGCCAGCCGCGCCAGTTCGAGATCCATGCGCATCTGATCCAGCTCGCGGTCGCGTTCTGTCAATTGGCGTTCCAGCGCGCGCTGCGCTTGCGCGGAGGCGCTCTGCAGGTCGGCGATCTGGGCCGTCAGGTCGGCGATAGCCTGCTCCGCCCCGCTTCCAGAGCCTTCCGCTGGGCGGGCGCGAAGATCTGCCAGCTCAGCCTGCAAGGTTGCGAGGCTTTCCATCAGGGCAAGCTCGGTCTCGGACGGACCGGTCTCAGCGGGCGATGGCGCCGGTTCCGGTTCGGCCACACGCACCGGCACCAGATCCCCGAACCCCGACCCGGTGGTCTGGAATTCATCGGGGGCCGCCGTCTCCATTGGGGCAGATGTTTCTGGCTGCAAGGCCGCCCATGCGATGCCCCCGACAGCGACAATGCCTGTAACGCCGAGTATGGCTGCGAGAGGTGACCGGCGCGCACGCCCCGCCTTCTTACCGGCAGTACCTTCCAGAGCGGCCAGCCGTGCGGCGAGATCTTCGGTGTCAGTGCTCATGATGCAGGCCCAGTGCTATCCTGAATGCAAACCTCATCTTCGCCGAGTCGCAGCACCCATTGCCGGTTCACCCCTGAGACGCGGATCACGCCGTCGGCCTGTGCGGTGCTGTTCACCGCGCGCTCGGCACCGTTCGCGTAGCGGAAAATCGCCGGAACCGGCGCGTTGCGCGCAAATCGGAAGTAGGTGAAGGTGCCATCGTCCCAGACAGCCGTGGGGGTGAACTCTTTCTGGCTGCTCACCGCGTAGTTCGCGTTGGGCGCGTCCGCTGCCACGGCCCGGGTCGGCGGGGTTCGGGTTTCCGGATAGCGGAACTGGACGACGTAATGCGGCGTCTCGCGCGCCTCGACCACATGGAAATAGTAAGAACGGCGGTTGGTATAGACGGTGATGTTGGTGGCCACGCCCGAGGCCGTGGGCTTGATCGCGAAGGCGCGCCCACCAGGCACCCCGTCGAACTGGAAGCCGACCGTGTCACCTGCAATGATTGACTGGATCGTCTCGCCGGTCCCGAACTCGACGGTGGTGACACGAGTCAGCGTCGTGACGACGCGGTAGACCTGTCCCTCAGCCCAGGTCGCGATGCGGACCCGGTTATCGAGAGGGCCTCTGCGCGGTGTGTTCTCGGCCAGGGCCGCGCTGGCCGCGATGCAGAGTGCTGCCACGCCGAGAAGCAGACGACAGAATGAGCGCAGACTGGAGATTGTTGCTGGAGGACGAATGATCATTCGGAACGGTCCGATCGGATGGCATATTGGGTGACGGTGAAGCCGAAGGGGTTCTGCCAGACATCGTCGATCGAGCGGGTCTGTTCTGGCTGGAAGGTGAACATCAGCGTGGCGGTGAACGATCCGTCCTGCGCGCCCTGCGGGCTGGTCAGACGCTTTCTCAGACGCACCTGCGCTCGGTTGTCGCCGATGAGGGTGATCGATGCTATCTCGACCGCCATCTCGGCCGAGGGTCCGTAACGAGTGGGCGGATAGCTTTCCTGCCCCGAGGTCCACATGGCGCGCATGCTGGCCTCGGCGGCACCTGTTGATTGCGCCAGCACCCGGCGGACGCGCAGATCGTTGTCGAGCTGGTTGTAGGCCTCGCGCTCGAAGATGTAGCGATATATCTGTGCCTCGATCACGGCGGGCCGCTCGGCCAGCGACACGGCCGCGACCGTAGCATTCGGAAGCGCCATGCCGGTTTCCGGGTCATAGGGCACGACCACAGGCAGCGGCGCCTTGATGCTCAGCGCGACGGTCGCCGCGGCGAGGCACCCCAGCACGCCGAAGCCTGCCCCACCAAGCCCGATCCTCTGCCAGAGTCGCTCGCGGCGCAGCGCGCCATGGACCAGTTCTTCCTCGACGATCTCACGGGCGCTCATATCTGTCACCCCACTCACGGGTTCAGGCTCGGCAAGGTGAAGTCCATGTAGCGGCGCTCTTCGGCAATGGTCGCGGCATCGACGACACCGGCATTGCCTGCGCCGAGAGTCTGGATCGCCTCCAGCTCCCACATGCGCGTCATGGCGATGGCGAGTTCCGCCGTGACACGGGTGTTGTGGTCCATCGCGGCCTTCAGATCCTCCATTTCCGGGATCATGGTGACCAGCCGTTCGACACGTTCAAGCGACAAGGCTGCCTCGGCATGGCTGTTCTGGGCAGCGGCCGACATCACAGCACCAGTGGTCGCACGTGTGGCCACGCCCACAGCGCCGGGATTGCCGCTGGTGGCAATCTCGTTCAACGAGTCTTCGTCGAAACCCGCACTGGCCAAGGCCTGTTCCATCTGCGTGCGCATCGGACCTGCAGTTGGCCCGAGCAGGTTACTCCAGTCCCCTTGCTGGATGCCGCGGATCAGGCCCGGGATGTCTTCGAACTTTGCATCGAGCAGCCCGTCGAGCCCGTCCCCCATGACAAGGCCCAGAATACTGCGCGGTCCGGTCAGCGAAGCATACATCTGATTGAGCTGGTCGAGTTGGTTCTGCACGACCTCGAGTTGCGCCAGCGCGTTGTCCAAGAGGTCGGTCTGGATCCCGAAGTCCTGCAGCATCTGCTGCAGCTGGCGGATTTCCTGGGCGATGTTCTGGGTGTCGACAGTAGGCACGCCTTGTGCGGTGACGGGGCCAGCGAAGGCAACGGCAAGCGCCATCGTCGCGGCGCTGTTGAAAACGGAACGGGTAAAGCGCCGGATCATTGCAAACTCTCCTGGGTAAAATCCATGAACTGCCGCTCTGCGGCCTGGCCGGCCGCCATCGCGATCTGCTCGTCGCTCAGCGGTTGGGTGTGGGCGGCCTTGATGCGGGTGCGGATCGCGATCAGCCGGGCAAGCTCGGCGCGGGCATAGGTGTTGAGGGCGATCGACTCATGCAGGTCCTCGGTTTCGCCGATGCTGGTGATGATGTCCTGCACCCGCAGGGCAGCGGCCTGCACCGAGATCAGCGAGTAGTCGCCATAGACGCCCGCGCCATGGGACGAGAGGCTGAAGCTTGCATTGGCCAGAAGCACCGGATCGATCGTGCCGAGTGCATCGATGCCGCCGACGGCGGCGAGGTAGCTGTTGTATTGCTGCGGAATCACCACGACGTAGTGTTGGGTTTCCGCGAAGGGCGGCACGCCACCATATTCTTGCACCCGACCCGGCCCGGCGTTGTAGGCGGCGAGCGCGTGGATGATGTTGCCATCGAACATGTTCAGCATCTGCGCGAGATATCGCGCGCCGCCGGTGACCTGCAGATAGGGGTCGTCGTAATAGCCGGGATTGATGCCGAGATCGCTCGCCGTGCCGGGCATGATCTGGGTGAGACCAAAAGCGCCGACAGGCGAGCGTGCGCCGATCTGGAACCGGCTTTCCTGCCAGATCAGCGCCTGCAGGAGGCAGCGCCATTGCACGAGCGAGAGTCCTGCCCGGCTGATGCCCGGCAGACTGTGGGTGTCGCGGGCTGCGCGGATGATCAGCTCCTCGATTCCCTCCCGGGCATCTCCGAACATCCGCGCCGCAACCGGGTTGTTGTCCGCAGGTGCGTAGAGGCTGGCGGCTGCACTCTCGACGCCAGCTACCGCCCCCTGTCCTGCCTCCAGCCCCGCAACAGTGCCCGCGACATCACCTGATCCGAGGGTCATGGCATCCATCAACCCTTCCAACGAGGCGAGTTGTTGACGTTCGATCTCGGCCAATTCCTCTTCCCGGGTCTGGCGTTCCTGTTGCAGCGCCAGATCGCGGTCGGTCTGTGTGAGGATCGCCTGTCGTTCTGCGAAAAGCCGCAGATCAAAGGTCGGCACACCCTGTGCAGCGACCGGTCCCGCAAAGGGACCGGCGAGCAAGAGCCCGACCATCGAGAGAGGGAGCCAACAGCGCATGGGGTCAGCCGCCCGCGCCCAACATCACGAAATCGCAAGCGGTGTCCCGCCGCGTGACCTCTGCACTCATTGTGGAGATCGTCGTGGTTGTCCCCGAGGTATCGGGCGCCGTACCACTGCGGAAGTTGAAGCAGTTGGCCCGCGGGGAGTTGTGCTGGGCGCAGGCGGTGAGGGTTGAGACAAGGCCAAGGAGGACAAGGCTGCGGAGTGTGTTACGTGTCATTTCAGTCTCCAGAAATCGGGTCTGTCGCGGTAATCGGCGCCTGCGAGGGCTTCGCCCTTCTCCATGCCGCCAAGGATGGTCACGAGCGGGCCGAGTGCTGCGAGATCGGCATCGATCACCACCGAACCGCGGTCGTCGCGCACAAGGGCAAGCCGTGATGCGGAGCCAACGCCCAACAGCACATCCAGCTCCTTTTCGCTGAGCCCCAGCATGGCGTAATCAGCGGCAGAGGCGCGGATGTTGGGTAGCAGCACCTGCGTCGGCACGGCTTCGACGATGGTCTTGCCGGTGCGGGTGCGCTCGAGCTGGCTTGCGTATTGGGTCATCATCACGACGACCGCGTTTTGCTTGCGGGCTGTGACCAACCAGTTGCTCAAGCGTTCCGCGAAATACGCATTGTCGAGCGCCTTCCAGGCCTCGTCGATTACGATGATGGTGGGTTTGCGGTCTTCGATCACCCGCTCGACGCGGCGGAAGAGGTAGGAGAGAACCGCCATGCGCTCCCGTTCACTTTCGGAATCGAGGATGCCGGTCAGATCGAACCCGGCGATGTCGCTATCGAGGCTGCCTTCGAGACTGAAGTTGTCCTGCGCGTTGGCCCCGAAAATCCAGCCATACCGGCCATCCGGGGTCCATTCCTGCATGCGTTCAAAGAGATCGCCCTCATCATCGGTGGAGACCAGCAACGAGGCGAAGTCCGACCAGTTGCGCAAACCGGCATTCCCGGCGCTGGCGTTCTGACGCACGACTTCCTGCAGACGGTTGGTTTGCACAGGGGTTAAAGGCCGGTCGCGGCGCTCCAGCAGGCTTGCCAGCCAGTCAGAAAGCCAGGCCTGACCGCGGGCATCAATCTCGGTTTGGAGCGGATTGAGCCCGGTGGGCCTTCCGGCGCGCACTGTCGAATAACTGCCTCCGAGCGCGCGCACGGCCATCTCCATACCGGCGCGGTAGTCAAAGACGAAAAGCCGTGCGCCTGCGCGGCGCGCCATGGTCATGAGAAAAGCCGCCAACACGGATTTGCCGGACCCGGGACGGCCCAGGATCAGAGTGTGCCCGCCAGTTGGTTCACGATCCGGCGCACCCTGTTCGTGGAAGTTGAAGCGGAACCCGCTGCGCTCGGGTGTCGGAAAGAGCGCGATCGGTACACCCCAGGGCACTTCCGACCCGGTCTTGCCGAGTGGCGTGCGGTGGAAGGTCGCGAGGTCGGCGAAATTGTGGTTGGTGATCGCCGCCTTGCGGCTGCGCGCCCCAGTATTCCCGGGATGCTGGGCCATGTAATGCGCCCGTGCCCCGAAGGCCTCAGAAATCAGGTTGATGCCGGAAGTGGCCGAGATGTTGCGGATCTCGGCGGCAATATCGTCGAGCGCCTCTCGCGATCTGGCATAGACCGCGACACTCATGTGATGTTCGCCAAAAATAAGCCGTTTGGATTCCAGATCATCCCGGGCAAGCTCCAACTCCTCCGTCAGGCTGACCGCGCCGTCATTGGCCGCCTGCATCAGCCGGACGTGGCGTTTGATGCGCCCGGCCATGATGTTGCTGTTGATCGGCACGAAAGAATGGGTGACCACCATGTCCACGGGCAGGTTCAACTCGTCGAGCATCAGGCTGTCGGTCTTGGCCGGGTAGTTCTTGACCGCAAAGATTGCGCCGAACTTTTCGCCAACCGCGCCGTCGGACAGTTGGATTGTGGTGCCTCGGAACGTGACGCGGGTGTTGGCCACATCTTCTGCGATCACGCCAAGACGCGAGCGCGGATAGAGCGGGTGCTCTTCTCCGGTATTGAGACTGCCGAGGAACCCCAGAAGTTCGCCGGTTTTTGCCGACAGCAGGCGCGGTTTCAGCTCATCGAAGCTGGACAGAAGAAAGCCCACGACTTCGTCGAGTTTGCGCATCCTTCGCGTGGTATCTGCGGCCAGCCTCGCCTTTGATGCACCAAGACCGAAGGGGATCCGACTGCCCGCCTCGGGGCGTTTCAGGACCGAGAGCGTGATTGTCTTGTCGCGCAATCCGGCCCGCCCAAGATGGGCGCGCCAGCGCCGATCGATCTCGGCCGCGAACCCGTCGCCCGTCATTGGTGGAAGGGTCACATCGACCGCCTTCGAGACCTTGTGCAGGTAGAAGGAAAACTCTGTGCCGACCTGCGCCACGATCCCGGCAAGAAGTGCGCCGATCCGGTCTAGATGCGCGTCCTCATTGGTGGTGCTATTCACCCCCTCGAGCCGGATGCACTGCATCAGCTCGTTGCCCCGGGTGCGGATGGTGCTGTCGGTGACAAGGCTGACGTAGGGCAGCATCGACGAGAGCCGCTTTTCGCCCTTCACCCATGCGGGCAGTGCCGTCAGCGGATCCAGCGCCGCGCCGTGTTCATCAACGTCCATCAGGCTGTCACGGGGCATAACTGTCGCCTCCATGCAGCTTGCGGTTCTTCGTGGGAGGGGTTTCCTGCAAGGTGATCACCAACACATCGAGGAAGTTCGGATCCCAGTCCGCAGCCTTCCAGAGCACGGGCCAGGCCAGCCCCGCACCCAACGCCACCAGCCCGCTCTGCACCCAGAGGAACAGAAGCGTCGAGCCGAACAGCCAAGCCATGGCATACATGATCGGCAGGCCCATGAGCTTGGGTGGCCTCAGAAGGCCGATGAAGACGCGGGACTGGTCAGCCATAATGAGACCTCAGGTCGTCCAGATCGCGGCGACGATGGTCGGGGCTGCGGCGATGCCGGCGATGGCCACGACCACCCAGAGCGCTTGGCGGAAATCCAGGACGCCGAAGAGCCAGGACAGGAATACCCCGATCAGGGCGAGCGTGCCGATCACGATGCCGAGCGGCCCGGTGATCGCATCGACAATGCCCTGCAGGAGCGTCTGGACTGGTGAAAGATCGATGCTCTGTGCGAGTGCAGGCCCTGCCAGCACGATGAGGGCCATCGCGCCGAGCGCGACGATGGCCCGCGTGCGCAGCACGCATTGATTGTTTTTGGAAGTCACGAAAGGTCTCCTCTCAACCGCTGGAACACGGCCGTCACACGGGCCACATGCCCTTGGGTTTCGGTGTAGGGGGGAATGCCGCCATGGCGGGTGACCGCCTCGGGTCCGGCATTGTAGGCCGCAAGTGCCAAGGGTCCGTCGCCGAACTGCTCGAGCATCATCAGAAGGTAGCGGGCCGATCCGTCGAGGTTTTGCGCCAGATCATGCGGATCGACGCCGAGATCGCGGGCGGTGCCGGGCATGAGCTGGCCGAGACCGATGGCGCCGACAGGACTCAGCGCTGCCGGATTGTAGGCGCTCTCGACCTCGATATTGGCGCGGTAGAGCAGCGCCCAATCGGTGACCGACAATCCTGCACGGCGAAGGCCAGTGTGGCCTCCGTAGCGCAGAGCAGTTGTCTCGATAGCGTGCAGAATTTCCGGAGAGGCGCGCAGGGCACGAGGCGCTGATGCGGCGAGCGCGACCGAGGCTTCGCCGCCTTCCGGCTCGGCAAAGAGGAAGAGCCGGTCCGTCTGTGCCTCATCCGTCTCTGCAAACGAGCGCAATGTGCCCTGCTCGGATGAGGCGGAGACCAGTCGGCCATCCGGGCCGACCGAGAAGATGAAACCATCTGCAAGGGCCAGAGGCGTTGAATAGACGCCTGTGCCGAGTACAATGACGAGCGCTAATGCGCGGTCAGTCGCCCTTGACCAGTACCGGGCCGGAGTGCGGCTCAGGCCCACGACCGGGAGCAGCGTGGCGCATCCGTCCGCCCTCTTCAAGCGGAATGCTCGCGGTCTTGCAGCCCATGTCCGCAAGGAAGCTGACAAGGCCGACGATGGTCTTGAACTCGCGGATCTTGAGATAGCTGCGGCTGGTAACGAGCATCTTGTCGTCACGTCCATCTTCATGGACGGCACGGATAACCCATGTGCCGTACCAACTGTTGTGGCGCTTTTCGGCCTCTTCCTTGCAGACCACCTCGATGAGGTAGCCATCGGCCAGGAGGCCTCGCAATCCGTCTTCTGTAACCACATTCGGGGCTTCTTCTATCATGTCCACTCCCGGGGCCTCCTCTTCCTCAGAGTATCGGCCCGCGGGATCATTTCCACACGGTCGATACAATACAACATAAATGATAGCAAGACAATAATAACGACTTGACGAAGATCGCCTTGCTCCGATAACGGTGATAGCGGACAGACACGTAATCATAAAGACGGCAAAGGAGTTTTGTCCTGCACATTTTCCGTGCGTGCAACACAACGTTGGCGCTGGCGTTCCTGATTGGAAGCACGCCAGTGCCTGCGTCGGCGGATTGTGTTCGCCCCGAGCGACCGTTCCTGCCCCAGTCCCAAGACGACATGCGTACCTACGCTGACCTGATCCGGGGGGATTTCGAGGCCTACATCGCTGATGTTCAGGACTATTTCCGTTGCGTCGATGAAGAGCGCGCCCGCGTGTTCAGTGAGGCGCGGGATGTAAGTGAGGACTACGAGCGCTTCTTGAGCGCGCTAGAGTAACGGTGACGAAAGGATCGGACGAAACCGAGCGTTGAACGATTTTGGGCACCTTTGAAGAGTGATATTCCCTTTGAGCCTTTACGGGCGAACGAGCCGTGGAACAGATTAGAAACCAGCGTTTTTCAACAGAATATGTGCGGTTTAGACGTTCGCAAATGCAGCACAATATCGAGACAGGGTGACGCAGACGCGGTTAGGCGCGGCTATCGAAGACCACCCGAGAATGACTTAAAGATGACCTCCTTGGTCAAGGCTTGCCTTTGCTTCGCCCAAATGTCGGACAAAAGCGAAGTGACCGCTAGGAAGACTTATGGGGCAAGGCTTCGGCATCTCCTGTTTCATCACGCGTCAAATCCGCAGAAGGCGCCGGCTCGATTTCGATCCGTTTCCAGGCGCGGTCCATCGCCTGGCGCATCTGACCTTGCGCGGTTTCGATGTCAGGTTTCATGTCCTTCCACGCATCGCCTTTGGCCTCGTGCAACTCTTGCAAATACATCTCGGCCCTTCTCTGATAACCGGCAAGATCTTCAATTTCTGTCATGAGCTTGATCCGGGTAGCGCCATGCTCATCTTCCACTTTGGCGCGCAATCTGCCGACAATGGCGGTCCATTCGTCAAGCTGGGTTCGCAGATCGGCTTCAAACGTTTCTTTGCGTTCCATGTCAATTTCCCCTTCATGTTCCGGCCAGACCGGCTTAAATTTCGTTGTTCTTTCTGTGCCACCGCTCAAGCAGAACACTCAGACCCGCATGGCGGCGTTTCCTCAGAATGGTAGGTCACGCAGCTTGCGCTGCACTGTGATCCATTGATCGGTGGTGAAAGCCTCAATCGCCCAATCGCCATTGAAACGTCCGATGCCAGAATTGTTCTCGCCGCCGAAGGGCGCATTGGGTTCATCATTGACGGGCTGATCGTTTATATGCGCCATGCCGGTGTTCATCCGGCGCGCAAAGGCGGTCGCACGCTCGATGTTTGTGGAATAGACTGCACCGGAAAGCCCGAATTCAGTGGCATTCGCCAGTTCCAGCGCATGGGCTTCGTCGCGCGCCTTTAATATGCCGACGACCGGGCCGAAGATTTCCTCGCGGGCCAGTTCCATATCCTCGGTCACACCCGAGAAGACATGCGGCGGGATGACGTTGCCCTCGACCTCGCCACCCAGCACAAGGGTCGCGCCGTCTTCTGTCGCCTTGGCGATCTTGTCCCTAAGGCTGGAGAGCTGCTTCGCGTTGATGATGGGGCCAATGGTGGTGTCGGTATCAGCCGGATTGCCATATTTCAGTCCGCGCGCGCGTTCAGCGAATTTTTCGACGAACACATCGTGCACCGTAGCGTCAACGATGATGCGGTTTATCGCCATGCAGATCTGCCCCTGATGCAGGAACTTGCCAAAGATTGCAGAGGCCACCGCGTGATCAAGATCGGCATCATCCAGCACGACAAACGCACAGTTGCCGCCCAGTTCCAGCGCCAGGCGTTTCAGATGCTCGCCCCCGCCACCCTTTTGCGCGATGCCGCGCCCGACAGGCGTGGACCCGGTGAACGAGATCAGCTTGGGGACCCTATGTTCGACAAAAGCATCTCCAATGTCCGACCCTGCCCCGATGACAACGCTCAAAAGCCCTTCGGGCAAGCCGGCCTCCTCAAAAATCTTGGCGATCAGCAACCCGCCGGTAACGGGGGTGTCGCTCGCCGGCTTGAGCACCACGCCGTTGCCAAGCGCCAATGCCGGAGCGACCGAGCGTTGCGACAGGTGCAGCGGGAAGTTCCACGGGCTGATGACGCCCACCACACCCAGCGGTTTTCGGTAGACGCGGCTTTCCTTGCCGGGGATGTTGGATTGCAGGATGCGCCCTTCACTACGCGACGGAAAGCTGGCGGCTTCCTCGGTGATGGCGCGGGCCAGGCCCCACTCCACCTCTGCCTTGACGCGGGTAGAGCCGGACTCGCGGATCAGCCAATCGACTATTTCATCGCGTCGCGCATCGAAGATCGCCACCGCCTTGCGCATGACACCGGCACGTTCGCCTGGCATCTTTTCGGCCCAGCCAACCTGCGCCTTGCGGGCGGCGGCATAGGCGATATCCAACTCGTCCTGTCCGGCCATATCAATAGAGGCCAGCAGATCGTTATTGAAGGGGTTGCGGCTTTCCAAAGTGCGGCCCGTGCTACCTTTTTTCCATTTACCTGCAATGAATTGCAGATCGAGATCGGTGTATGTGTCGGACATCTTGTCAGACCTTTCTGTTTGGGAAGACCCGCAACGCGTGAGCTTGCGGACCGATAGGGGCAATTAAGAACAGCAGCGGCCGAGAGCCCGCGAGAGTGGGTCGAACGGGCGCAAAACGGCTCAACCCGTCAAGGTTTGCTGATGGGTCAGGCGCAGCCACTTGTCGTCGTCCTTCAGGTAGGTCGACGTGCACAACGCTTCAAAAATTGGGGCATCATCCCGTTCTGCGGAGACGCGGTAGGCGAGAGCGACGATATTGTCCTGTTGGGACAGATGCCGCTCGGACATCACGACGGAGCGCCACCGCTGCGCAACCTCGGCCTCTCGCCAGAGCGCTTCACCCTGTAGAATTCCCACGGGATAAGGGAAGACGAAAACGGCATCCTTCGCGGACATGTGGCGCGCACTGTCTGCACCTTGCGTCCAGAAGCGTTCTTCCAGATCCCAGATTTTGGCCTCGTCAGTCATATCAAGTACCTCTCAAGATAAAATTTTTTGGGGGCAGGCCAACTGTCGGACGTCGACGCGTCTCAGTTCCCCTGTGTCAGCGCTACGGTCCATACAAGAAACAGGACCGTCGCTATGATCCAATAGGCGGGCGCTCCGAATGGCAGGTTCATGATTTGAGGCACCGCGCCACCCGCAGAGGGCCCCGCAGAGATCGTCCGCCTCGGCAAAAGGTCCAGCAGTGCCAATGCACCCTGGCCTTGATCCGGCACAAGCGCCGGCACGTCCTTGAAGCGTGCCAACAATGCCTCGAGTCGCTTCTGTGCTGGGGCTTCCGGCATACTGGACAATTCCGATGCTTCCCTCCACGGGTCGACATCAAGCCGCGCCAGCATCGACAGGACGGTGACACTGGCACCTGTCTTGTCCTCGCCCACCACCGCGCCGAGAAAACCATCGAATGCCGGGTCGCGGCCAAGCTGTATCTTAGGCTGTGCCATTTTGAGATCAACTCCTGTCTTGCGGGATGCACCGTGATGGTGGACGTGGATGCGTCGTCACACTGGGCTGAGGCACAGGGCATCTTCGGTTGGAGCAGTTATAGGCGGTATAGAGGCAACCGGTGCTGACGCAGATCAGGATGCGTCATTGTTAGATGTGACAAGATGCTCATTCCCGACATTCAGAAGCAATCCGATCATGTCCACTGCCGTCAAAGCACCGAACGCAGATCCTGTGCGCTAATTGTGCGCCACGAATTCGTTCAGAAACAACCGTGATCACATGAAAGGATCCAGCCATGACCAGTACGACAACCCAAACAACCCTGCGTAGTGACGAGCTTTCCTGTCCTTCCTGTGTGCCGAAAATTGAAAAGGCGCTGCTGGCGCTGCCGGGCGTGGAAAAGGCCGAGGTGAAATTCGCCAGCGGAAAGATCGTGGTCGACCACGACCCGGCGCTCAGTGACGTAGCCGCCTTGGTGAATTCCATCGCCAAGTCCGGTTATACCGCCAAACCATCGGCATTCTAAACCCTCCACCACTTTCCCCGCTGCCCTCCCGTGGCGGGGCTTCTCCACGAAAGGAGCGAGCTTATGTTTGCGGGACTCATAGACATCTTCAGACACCCCGTCAGTCGGCGCAAATGGCTGACCATCGCCAGTGGTCTGTTCATCAGCGTGGCACTTGTCGCGTGGTATGGGTTCGGGCTGGCTGCCCCTTGGGCGCCCCTGATGACAATTGCTGCGGTTTTCGCGGGTTATGATATCGCGCTGCGGGCCTGGAGCTCGCTGCGCTTGCGTCAGCTCAGCATCGAATTGCTGGTCATCGTCGCGGCGATTGGCGCTCTGTTCATCAACAACCACTGGGAATCTGCCGCCGTTACCTTCCTGTTCATGCTGGGGGCATGGCTGGAGTCCCGGACAATGAGCCGCACGCGCGGCGCGCTCAAGGCGCTGATCGACGCCGCGCCAGTCACGGCAACTGTGCTGCGCAATGGCGAGACAATCGAGGTGGCCGCGCATGAGGTGAGCCTCGGCGAAACTGTTCTGGTCAAGGCCGGTGAGCGCCTGCCGGTCGATGGCGAGGTGATCGAGGGCACCGCCGCCGTCAACGAGGCGTCGATCACTGGCGAGCCGATCCCGGCCGAAAAATCCCCCGGATCAAAGGTCTTTGCCGGAACACTGGCCGAAAACGGGCTGCTGCATCTGCGCGCCACCGGCGTCGGCGCCGACACCACGCTGGCGCGGATCATCACCCGCGTCGAAGAGGCGCAAGAGGCCAAGGCCCCGGCCCAGCGGATGATCGAAAATTTCGGGCGCTGGTACACCCCCGGCGTTTTCGTAATGGCGATTGTCAGCTACATCGTCACGCGTAACGCGGAACTGGCGCTCACGCTGCTGGTCGTTAGCTGCCCCGGCGCGCTGGTCATCTCGACCCCGGTGTCGGTGATCGCGGGGATCGGGCGCGCGGCGCGCGCCGGTATCCTGATCAAGGGCGGAGAGCATCTGGAAAACGCCGGGCGCATCACCGCACTGGCGCTGGACAAGACCGGCACGCTGACCGAAGGCCAGCCGCGTCTGGCTGAGGTCGTGGCACTGAAAGGCCAAAGCGAGGCCGATGTCCTGCTCTGGGCCGGCATCGCCGAGACTGGATCGAACCACCCGCTGGGCCGTCCGATCATCGAGGCGGCGCGCAAGCAGGGCCCTCTGCCCACCGCCGCATCGCTGGAGGAGATTGCCGGCATGGGGCTGATTGCACGCCATGACGGTCACGATATCGCCGTCGGCAGCCACCGCCTGTTCGACCATCTGGGCATCGACTTCAGCGCCGAGGCAAAGGACGGCACCGCCCGTCTCCACGGGCTGGGCCACACGGTGGTGATCGTGGCGCGCAATGGCGCGGTCGTGGGCCTGCTGGGTCTGGCCGATATGGCGCGCGCCAGTGCCAAGCCGATGATCGATCGCCTGCACGCGCTTGGTGTCCACCGCGTGGTGATGCTGACCGGCGATCAGCGCCCGGCAGCCGAGGCGATTGCGAGCGCCGTTGGCGTGGACGAGGTGCACGCCGGGATGATGCCCGACGACAAGCTGGACCGCATCCGGGCGATGCGCGCCGAGGGCCTGCACGTGGCGATGGTCGGCGACGGCATCAACGACGCACCGGCGCTGGCGGCGGCTGACATCAGCATCGCCATGGGCGCCAGCGGCAGCGACATCGCCATCGAGACGGCGGATATCGCGCTGATGACCGACGATCTGGGCAAGATCGCCGAGGCGATGGAAATCGCGCGCGCCACGCTGGCCAACATGCGCCAGAACCTCGTCATCGCGGTTCTGACCGTCGTCGGGCTGCTGTTCGGGGTCTATACCGGTACCATCCATATGGCGGGCGGCATGCTGGTTCACCAGCTTTCGGTGCTGATCGTCATCCTCAACGCCATGCGCCTGCTGCGCGTGCCGAAGGCGACCAAAGCCAGAGCGGCAGCGCTGAGGGCCGAACGCGTCGCGGCATAGGTCTGCTGGCACGCAGAAGATAAAACCCGCGCCTCGGTGGCGCGGGTTTTATCCGTTTGACAGGGATGATTGTCCCCGTCGGCATTCCGGAATTGGAGTTGATATGACGACCATTAAAGAGTCCGCCCTGAACAACCAGCAGGTATTTGATTTTATTCATAAACGTCCCGAATTTATTGGGCTGAAAGTGCAGGATTTGGTATTGTCTCAGCAGAAACCCTGCAATTTCGAGCCATGATATGAAGCCGAAAACGCGATCCACGGAACAGGACGACCTCTTACGCGTACGCGCCCGATTGATCGAAATGATCGACATGCGCCATGAGTTGGTGAAGCTCGCTGCCCTGATTGACTGGGATATTTTCGAACGGGAATGGGCAGGATTCTTCCCCTCCCACACCGGCCGCCCCGCCACCTCTCCGCGTCTTGTGGCGGGGCTTTTGTATCTTCAGCATGCTTTTGCGCTCTCGGATGAGGCGGTCGTGGCGCGATGGGCCGAGAACCCGTATTGGCAGCATTTCTGCGGCGAGACGTTCTTTCAGCACCGTCTGCCAATTGACCCGTCTTCCATGACGCGATGGCGCAAGCGGATTGGCGAGGAAGGTGTCGAATGGATGCTGACCCAAACGATTGAGTCCGGGAAACGTGCCGGGGCAGTGAAGGGCAACGATCTCAAGCGGGTCACGGTCGATACCACGGTGATGGAGAAAAACATCGCCCACCCGACGGATGCCCGGCTGTATGAGACGGCACGGCGCAAGCTGGTCGGGCTGGCCCGCGAGGCCGGAATCGGGCTGCGACAGAACTACAACCGCCTCGCACCCCGGCTGCCCGGTCAGGTCGGCCGCTATGCTCACGCTCGCCAGTTCAAAAGGATGCGCAAGGCACTGCGCCGTCTCAAGGGCTACACGGGTCGCGTGCTGCGCGACGTCGAGCGGCAACTGGATCAGATCCCGGAAGGGGTACTGAAGGCGCGCATTGTGGAAATTATCGCGCTGGTGAACCGCCTGCTGGCACAGGAACCGAAGGACAAGAACAAGCTTTACAGCCTGCATGAACCGGCGGTGGACTGCATATCGAAGGGCAAGGCGCACAAGCGATACGAATTCGGAACCAAGGTCAGCGTGGCCACGGCCAACCGGGGTGGCTTTGTGGTCGGGATGCGGGCGCTTCCCGGCAATCCCTACGACGGTCATACACTCAGCGAGGCGCTGGAACAGGTCGAAATCCTGACCGACCAAAAGCCGGAGTTCGCTTTCGTCGACCGTGGATACCGTGGCCATGGCGTGCAGAATGTAAAGGTCTTCATCAGCGGTGCCAAGCGTGGCGTAACCCGGACCATCGCCAGGCTCTTACGACGGCGAAGTGCTATCGAGCCGATGATCGGGCACATGAAAAACGATGGCCGACTGACGCGAAGCACCTTGAAAGGGACCGAGGGCGACACCGTCTTCGCCGTGCTCTGCGGCTGCGGCCACAACATCCGCATGATCCTCAGGTACCTGAGGATCATTTTGCACCAGCTGATCTGGCTGATCCGCCCTGCCTGCATGATCGTTGACGCGAAAATGGTGTACGGTCGGACAGATCAGGCCGCCAAAATTGCGACCTGAAAGCGATGTTCAGGACGGACTAAAGAGCGTAAGGAATGGGACGATGTTCTCGATTTCTGGTTTCCCGAGCGGCACGCGCCGCATGTCGGGGCACAAGCCCACCAAGCGCATTGGCTTTGGAGAATGCAGGGCGGTGCGGACGCTGAGATCATCGCACAGTTTTCAGATTTGACCGAGAAGGCGGCGCAGCGTGGTCTTGATCACTGGGCGCAGAATACGCACGGAAGGCTGGCGCTGATTATCCTCCTCGATCAGTTCTCCCGCTCCGTCTGGCGTGATGATGCAGGCGCCTATGCGCAGGATCCCTATGCGCTATCACTGGTGAACGAGGGCTTGGCAAACGATCACTATTCCTCTTTGGAGACCCCGTGGTTCCATATTGTCTTTGGCCTGCCGTTGGGCCATTGTGAGGGTCTTGACCATTTGCACCGTCTTGATTTGCTGATCAACCTGCGCGAGAAAATCGCCGCGTCCGTCCCGGCATCACTTCAGCCGATCTATGCGTCGTTGGTCACTCAGGTCCGCGACGTTCGAAAGATCATTGCCGCATTCGGACGACACCCTCATCGCAATGGCATTCTAAACTGGAAATCGACCGCCGGAGGGCGGTTACATCATCAAAGCCCTTGGTGGGGACAGTGTCATTTCCGTCTGACAGAGTTTCCACCGAATATGATATGATTGATCAGCGTTGCAATTGATTTGTGCTCTACGATCTCTGCTTCAGAACCACCCGCATTTTCATGCGTCGCAGCGGCATCTTCCAGAACACCCATAATTTCACGCTCTGGCAGGACCTTCGCGTCGTTCAGTGCAAGCAGCAGCGCCTCGCAGATTGTCAGCGCAGCCATACCGGCTTCTGTGCTATTCTCGGACATGGTTTGTTTGCCTCTTCAGTTTATTGCGCTTACACAGAGGACCAGTGCAGCGATCGTTGCAGACTCTCAAAATAACCCTGAATTCGGGCTGATCGAGATCAGTCTCGAAGCACTATTTTTTGAATAGGAAATAAAAAACCACGTGAAGGGTCATCGCATGGAAACGAAACCATTAGTGCGTAAACTGGGGGCTCTCGTTGCTCTGACTGATGTCGAGCTTCGGGTTCTTGACGCCTTGCACAAGCGTCGGCGCACCTTCGCCACCGGACGCGATCTGGTTCATCAAGGGCGCGCGGATCAGGCCACCTACATTTTAGTTTCCGGTTGGGCCGTTGCCTATAAAATATTGGAAGATGGCCAGCGGCAGATCATAGATTTTCTGATCCCCGGTGACTTCATAGGCTTGCGCGGCATGGTGTCCCACCTGTCTGATCACAGCGTCGAGCCGGTTACCGACATCGAAGTGACGGAAGTGCTGGTGGCCGACTTTATGACGGCGCTTGCCGACACCCCGCGGATGGCGATTGCGGTCTTTTGGGCGACGTCCCGGGACGAAGCGATGGTTGTCGAACATCTGATCAACATCGGACGCCGCGACGCTGCGGTGCGCGTGGCGCATTTTCTGCTTGAACTCGGTGCCCGGCTTGCGTTGGTCGGCTTGGGAAGCAAAGCAGGGTATGCCTGTCCGCTGACGCAGTACCTGTTGGCTGATGCGCTTGGGCTGAGTTCTGTCCATGTCAATCGGGTGCTACGACAGTTACGCGACAAAGGAATGGTGACCTTTCGCGACGGTTTCGTGACCTTCGATGACTATGGACGTCTGACCGAGTTTGCCGGGTTTGATCCAGAATATCTTGACCAGATCGGACCGCTTCTGAAATAGGGATCAGCCTTCCCCAATTTTCACATCAAATCGTAGAGTTATAGTTTTTTAGAGTACGGCTGCCCGACAACATATGCCGGGCGGCCAGGCGGTCATGTCAGGCGAGAGCGTGGGCGGCTGCATTAAGTTCTTTGTTCGTGTCGGCGTCGTTCTTGACCGCGTATGCTTTCTCCGCAGCCTGATAGTGCTTGTGCGCCGTGCCCTTTTTCAGGCCCGAGGGTACTTCGGCCCATGCGACCTTCACAGATTTCATTTTGTCGGCTGTTTTAATCGATTTGTTGGCTTCGGTTATCATTTACTTGTCTTTTTGTGGACGGCCCGAAAACATGAAACACGCGGGATAGGGGACGAGGGGACAGTCTATCCCGCGTGCCTCAGTACCAGTAAGACTGGTTACACGTTCACCGAGTTCCGGTGAATTATCAGGACTATCGCGCTGGTTTAGCCCTTCGACATTGATGCAGGTCACCCGGGAATGTCCCGCTCGATGTTGAAAAGCGCGACGGGGGACGCTGCTGATTTCAGGGTTACGCGGCATCTGCCACCTGGTCAACGGCGTCTTCGGGTTTGGAGCGATGCTTCTCCAGTGCTGCCTTGAGGACGGGCAATTGCTTGTGGGCCTTGAGGCGACGAAAGCCCTTGGCGGCCTCGAGCATGCCCGCAGCGGTCCAGCGCAGCGCCATTTTCGCGTCGCGCCAGCGCTTCACGTTCCGGCAGACCTGTCTGATCACCGCGTTCATAGACTCGACGATGTTTGTCGAAGCCAGTGAGCGGCGCAGTTCGGGCGGCAGGCCGAGGCGGGTCACGGTGAGGATCTCGTCGAGGCCCTCGAGGATGCTCTTCGACACGCCGGGCGCCTCGAGTTCGAGGCGGCGCGCGAGGGTGCGCAGAAGACGTTCGGCCTTGTCGGCATCATCGAGCTCCCAGGCCTGGCGCAGGGCGCGGCGGACAGCGGCGTGAAGCTTGGGATTGAGTCGCTCGGTGATGTTGCGAGCCTTGTGGACCTGGCAGCGCTGGATCGGAATGTCCGCGCCAAAGGTCCGGCGGATCGCCTTGGTCAGGGCCTTGGCGCCATCTACGATGAACAGCCGACAGACTGCGGGTTCGAGCCCACGCTCGATCAGGTTGTCCAACAACGCCTGCACGGTCGCAGCGTTCTCCGTCGCGCCTTCGACCACGCCCAGCGGGTGTTTCCGGCCGTCGGCATCGATCCCGATCGCGCCCAGCATCAGCAGGTTGTCCCCCATGTGCAGACCATCGATCTGGATCACCAGCAGGTCGAGCGCAGACAGATCAGAGGCCATCCATGCGTCCATGCGCGCCTGGGTCAGCGCCTTGAACCGCCGTGAGACTGCGGATTTCGACAGCCCCGATCCCGCCTCGGACGGCACCCCGGCCTCGGGCAGACGCACGGCGCGGCCGACTTTGCGCGTGGCGACATTCATCAGCATCAGGCTCATCGCCCATTGCTCCAGCCAGCCGGCCTGCGCAGCTTCCTGCCAGCTTGGCAGCGACAGCTCCTTGCCGGTGGTTTTTGATCGCACCCGCGGACGCTCCAGTTCCACCTTGCCACCGTGAAAGCCCACCGGGCCCCGCGTGCGGCCCCAGCGATACCCCTGCTTGTCGGCACTGCGCGCATGCGGGGCCCCGGCCAGCGCCGTCGCGTCCTCCTCCAGCATCTGCGTCAGGCTGGCGAGACCCGCGACCAGGCAGAACCGCTCGAAGCTCGCCCCGACCGCATCACGGGCCTCTTCGACTGCCGCCGTCAGCTCGGCCTTGCTGGCCAGGGCCAGCGGGGATGTGGTAGATGTTTTCATGGTGTTGCTCTCCATCTGGATTGAACACCCCGAGCCTACGGCTCAGGGAGAGCAACGCCACCCTTCAGATAACGAACTTCAACATCGGTCGGGACATTCCCGGTCACCCTGTGCCATTTCATTTAAAGGATATATCCGTGACGCCTTCTGTATCGTAAAAATCTGGCCGGATATCGGCCAATTCTGACGAGCATGACTTGTGGCGGGACCGCCTATTGGAAGCTTGCAAGCCTGCGCGCGTCCTTGAAGGGATCGTCAACCGTTGAAAGGGATCTTCCCTCGGTATTCCCCGATATCGGAATTCGGATATTCATTTCCATGCCGTCCATGGAAGCTCGTGTGCCGCCGAGTTGACGAAGAAGCCCCAGCATCGTCGTGTTTTCGCCATGCACCAAAGCGCTGAATGTGGTGATGCCTTCCATATCGGCGAATTTGGCCAGCACACCGATAAGGAGGCTACCGAGCCCTTGCCGTTGGTAGCTGTCGACAACCGTGATCGCGATTTCGGCAACGTGGCTTTCATCGGGAAGCCGAAAGTAACGCGCGATCGCGACGGGTTCAGGAGAAGGCTCCCCGACGACCATCGCGCCGACCGCCACGTGATCAGGACCGTTTACCGCTGTGAATTTCGTCAGTTCCGGTGAGGTCAGATTTTTCCGGTGTCCCAGAAATCGAAAGTACTTCGATTGGTCTGACAGATGCGCAAAACCAATTTCCAACAGATGACGATCTTCGTGCGTCACTTCCCTCACAAGGATGGATGTGCGGTCTTTCAGGATTGTGTGAAACGGTGTGAGTTTCATGGGTACCTCAGGCGTCGGATACGGCAGGCCGCAGGGCCCGGGTATCGTCCTTTGCAGGTCGACGGTTTCCAAGTTGGTCCGGCATGACCCGCGTTCCCGAACGTCCCTCGAGAATGGCGCGGCAATTCCACGTCGTTGTTGAGAGCATATCGTCGTCGCCGCGCCGCCGCACTGATCTGGGTCAGCCTCCACCAACAAAGCGAATTTTTACTGCTACAGAGGTAGAGCGTCCGGCTTCCTGGCTCACCTATCCGGTTTTGTCCATTTAGCTGGCGTTGCGCTCCGGTTGCACAGGTATCGGGCCAGACTGCAGACAATTCAGACTTGGGACCTGCCGGATTATCAACCGCCCAAATATGCTACATTCACTTCCATCTGTACGAGGTTCAATTGCCTACTGGACCGGACTACGTTTGCGTTTGTCACGCGCCTTCAGCGCTTCGAAACCGACAATGACATCCAGAAGCTCTGTTGTGATTTCGCTTTGGCGGACCGAGCGTGTCTCGGACTGCAAATCCTCCAGCCGTTCATCTACAGATTGTTCGGCTTGCTGCATCCGCGCCAGCCGCGCTGCATTTTCGGTCATCAATGCTTCGGCGGCGGCGCGTTGCACTGTAGCGAACAACAGGTTGCGCACGAGTGCAGCCAGAAGTGCCGGCTCGGGCAATGAAAACTTTGGAAGACTGCGTGAAACCCAAGGGCGCGCAGCCAGATTTACCAGCACCTCTTCATCTAGCGGCAGCAACTGCTGGGCAACGGGTGCTTGTCGGCCATGGGCGGCACGCCTCGTGTAGATCAGAGTGACGGGTTGATCCTCGCGCATCGCGTCAAGTCGGGTGACAAGTTCGTCTGCCAGCCGGTTGAGCCCATCTACGTTGGCTGGCGGCAACAACGTCACTTCGGGGACAATACCTTCGCCCAGCAACGCGTCCTCCATCTGTGCGCCAACGCAAAGGATCCGAACCTTTTGGCCCGGAGAGATATGACGCAGGGTCTCTGTCGCGATCACCTCGTTGTAATTGCCGCACAGGCCGTGGTCTGATCCCATGACGACCAGTATTGACCGGGTCTCTGACGGGCTGTCCTGGACCAGTGGACCAGTCACCTGCAGGAATGCATGCAATCCGTTTAGAACCGTGTCCCGCCAAGCGTCGATAGCGTCGGCTGCCCGTTCATAGGGCGCGGCATTGATCGCAGACATTGTCTTCATCGTGCGCACGATGCCACGGATGCTTTGCATGGTTTCGGTGCGACGGGTCAGGCGCTCAAGTGTCTCGGCCATTTGTATCCTCCGCGATTGCAGCGCGCGCCATATCGACGATCTGCGCACGACCCGCCTCATCCAGCCGTTGGCCCGACGCAATCAGGTCCCGCGTCTCGCCGTCACCACTGCGGACTGCGCGGCGCAGCGCATTGCTTGCTGCCGCCATCGCCGGTTCCGCCATGTCGTCAAACAGACCCTCCATCGCGGCAATCAGCACGGCAAGCTGTTCGTCGGCGGGCATGGGATCGCGTTCGGACTGGCGAAGTGCGGCGCGGACCGCGGCACCGCGCGCCAAACGTCCGCGTGTCGCCTCGTCCAGTCTCGTGCCAAAGCGCGCGAACTCTTCCAATTCTTCGAATTGTGACAGGGTCACACGCAGATTGCCCGCAACATCGCGCAGCGCAGGCGCCTGTGCCTTGCCGCCCACGCGGCTGACCGACACCCCCAGATCGACAGCCGGAAACTGGTTCTTTCGCACCAGTCGGGGCGACAGATAAATCTGCCCATCGGTGATCGAGATCAGATTGGTCGGGATATAGGCCGACAGGTTCTCCGCCTGTGTCTCGACCACCGGTAGGGCCGTAATAGACCCACCGCCAACTCCAGGGCCGAACTGTCCGGCGCGTTCCAGCAGCCGGGCGTGAACGAAAAAGATATCGCCCGGAAACGCCTCGCGCCCCGGCGGACGGCGCAGCAGCAGTGACAGTTCTCGATAGGAATGGGCGTGGTGGGTCAAGTCGTCGAACACAATCAGCACGTCACGGCCATCTGCTGCCAGTGCTTCCGCCATCGACATGGCCGCATAAGGTGCAACATAGGACTGGCCCGGTGTTTCCTCGTCGCCTGCCGACAGAACAATGGTGTTGTCCATCACGCCGCCGTCGCGCAAAGCCCCGATCACTTTGGCCACCGCGTCGCCACGCTGCCCGATGGCGCAATAAATGCACGCCACACCAGTATCCTTCTGGTTCAGGATGGCATCAACCGCGATGGATGTCTTGCCGGTCTGCCGATCGCCGATGATCAACTCGCGCTGCCCCATCCCGACAGGCACGGCGGCGTCAATTGCCTTGAGGCCTGTTGCCAGCGGACGTGTGACGGGCCGACGGTCGAGAATACTGGGTGCAGCAACTTCGATAGGGCTTTCCCGTTCGGTTGCAATCGGGCCGTTCCCGTCGCGCGGCCTTCCCATGGCGTCGACGACCCGGCCCAGCAGTCCATCACCAACGGGAACGCTGATCACCTTGTCGGTGCGCTGAACGTCAGACCCCGGCACGACCGATCCCGACGGTCCCAGTAGCACGACGCCAAGGCGGTCCTGCTCTAGGTCGAATACGATCCCATACAGGCCGCCGCCAAAGTCCAGCAATTCATCCACCAGCGCGCGCGCGAGGCCAGTGACGATGGCGATGCCGTCGCCGATCTCGGCCACTTTGCCGATCTCGCGCAGTTGCGGTTTCGGGGCAGGTGCGTCCATTAGCGCCTGAAGCAGATCGTCGGTTCCGTCGCGGAGGGCTTCATGCGGCATCTGCATGTTCCTTCTCGTGAACGGTGTCGTTCAGAATGACCTGCAAACCGTCGACATATCCGTCCACCGTCCAACCAAGCTGCGCCCCGCCAAGCCTTAGCGACAGCCCCGGGGAATGCGCGGGATCAGTTTCATAGCGCACCGATGCGCCGGGCAACGCGGCATCGACGGCGGCATCGATCTGGTCGCGCAGATCGTCCGGCAACGTACTTTGGGTCGTTGCCACGGCTTTCCGGCTGTCGCCCGCTGCCGCTTTGAGATCATCAGTCATGTCGCCCATGCGTGAAACCGCGCGGGCAACGATGCGCTGTTCCAGGGTTTCACCGGACAGATCATGCAGTGCCTTGCGCGTCAGTGACACCAGCGCCGCCGCGCCTTTTTGTTCCAACCTAGTGGTATAACGCAGGGCTTCCTGCGCGCGCTCGGTCTCGCGGGCGGTCTGTTCACGGTCCAGTCGAGTGCGCGTCTGCGACATCAACTGGTCACGCTCCGCTTCTGCCTCCGCGCGGGCCTGCTGCACGGCGCCGTCGCGGGCAGCTTTCAGGCGCTCCGTTTCAGCGCGGTGTTCGGCCTCGGCGATCTCGGCTGCCTCGCGCACTTGCGCTGCCTCCGACATGCGCGCAGCGATCTGGGATTCGCGCGCGTCTATCCCATCAAGTATCGGGCGGTAGAGGAAACGCTTCAGCAGCCACACCAGGACCAGAAAGTTGGCCAGTTGTGCCGCGACGGTGATCCAGTCAATGGACATGCTCAGCCACCCGCACCTTGCGCCGCCGCCTCAAGTGCCGCGTTCCAGAATGGATTTGCGAACAGCAGGATCATGGCGACAACAAAGCAGTAGATGGCGGTGGATTCGATCATCGCAAGGCTGACGAACAGTGTGCGCGACAGGGTCGATGCGGCATCGGGCTGTTGTGCGATGGAAGACATCGCACTTGCCGCAGCACGGCCTTCGCCCAATGCGGGTCCAAGTGCACCGAATGACACAGTCAGTCCGGCGGTGAATATCGAAATTGCGGCGATAATGCCAAGATCGGTCATGTTGTTTCCTTCGCAGTCGTGGAATCGGGTTTGGAATCGGGGGCTGCTGTGGTCGACGAGATGTAAACCGTCGCAAGGATGGCGAAGATGTAAGCTTGAATCACGCCGGTCAGCAGGCCCAGCATGTCCATCACCACAGGGAAGAAGAACGGTGCAACACTCAGCAGGATGGCGCCGATCACTGCGCCGCTCATGACGTTTCCGTAGAGACGGATGGCCAGTGAAATGCCGCGCGAAAACTCACCGATGATGTTGAACGGCAGCATGATGACATTCGGCTCGATGTAGCTGTGCAGGTACCCGCCGATGCCACGGCTCCCGATCCCGAAGATTGGCACGGCAACCAGAACCGCCAAGGCAAGGGCGGCGGTTGTTGACAGCGATCCGGTGGGTGAGCGCCAACCGGGCACGATCATCAGCAGGTTGCACGTGATGATGAACAAAAACAGCGTCCCGGAAAAATACAGCAACCGGCGGTCCGGGCGTGTGCTGATCTCGTCGATCTGGCCCTGAATGGTCAGTACGATGGCCTCCAGCGTGGTGCGCCAGCGGTCTGGCGGCACATCGGGGCGCAGATTGCGGGTGATCAGGATCGACGAAAGCGTCAGGATCGCCATGACGACCCATGTGAACAGGATCGTTGCGTTGATTGCAAAACCGCCAAGCACAAATACGATGGTGTCGTCCGGTGTCATTTCCATCACGTCACCTCCTTGGTGGCGTGCATGACCGTCGCGCCCGTAGGGGACCGCAAGGCGCTCGTCACAACAAATCGAACCACCAGAAATGCCAGTGCAAAACCCACGAGCGCCACTGCGCCCGATTGCGAGATCCAGAACCCCGCGCCGATCAACAGCGCGATGCGGATTGCGGCACTCGGCAGCAGCACTGCAACGGGTCGCGCGGTCCGCAGGGCCAACCGCATTCCCCACGCCAGTCCGGCGAAGTAAAGCGCGGTGGCAACCGTTCCGGCCAACAGGCCGAAACCAAAGAGGGTGTAATCGAAATTTAGCAAAATCATTCGCCTTTCTCCCTGTCGATCCAAGTCCATGCGAGAAACCCGCCGATCACGACACCGCCAAGGATCAACGCGATCGTCCATGAAAACTCCTGTGGTGAAATGCGGTCCAGCCAGAGACCAAGGAACGCCCCGCCGACGGTCGGTACCGCCACGGCCCAGCCGATCATCCCGAAGACCCCGATCCCGCGCAGGGGGCTAGGGCCGGGATTGTCGCGCGCGGCTTTCTTGCGGGCGGCCTCCCGACCGATCTGGTCGGTCTGTTTACGTGTTGGATCCGTCATGGCGTTGGGTCCTTTCGCAATCCGGCAAAGCGGCGCACCATATTGGCCTCAAGCCGCGACAGGGCCGACCTCGCAATGCGTTCGTCGTCTTCAACGGCTTCAAAAAACGCGTCGACCGTGTGGCCCAGCGTTTCCAGATCATGGCTCTCCACCCCGCGCCGCACGGCGATTTCAACTTTATGTCCGGACTTGACCAGCAGCCCTTCGTCGATGCCAAAGATCCGCTCCGCCCCGTCTGGTTGCGTAAGGAGCAAGACGGAAGGCACCAGCGCTGAGACGAAATCGGTATGATTGGGCAAGATGCCGAACGCGCCATCCTGTGCGACAGCGTTGATTTGTATCACCTCGCCGTCGAACAGCGGGCCACCGGGAAGCCGGATTTTGACCTGCATCTGCGTAGCCGTACTCATGCTGCCACCTCGGTCTCGGGCAGCGCGCCGATCATATAGTAATCGCTCTCCGGGCGCTCGAAGCTGTCTTGTGACAAGATGGTTTCACACCCTTTCAACGTCGCATCGAGCGGCACCAGCTTGCCGCCTGCCCCTGTGGAGGCGCTGACGGTCGCAAAGGGCTGTGTCAGGAAACGCTCCAAGCGCCGTGCACGGGCAACCACGGCACGGTCATGGGCGGACAACTCCTCGATCCCGAGCATTGCGATGATGTCGCGCAAATCCTCATACTCCGCCAGCGTTCGACGCACCGCACGGGCAATGTCATAATGTCGCTGGCCCACCACGCCGGGGGTCAACATGACCGAAGACGACGCCAAGGGGTCGACCGCGGGATAAAGACCCTCGCTGGCCCGTTTGCGCGACAGCACAACCGAGGCCGACAGGTGCGAAAAGATATGCGCCGCCGCCGGATCGGTGAAATCGTCGGCGGGAACATATACCGCCTGAATGGATGTGATCGCGCCTTTTCGGGTAGAGGCGATGCGTTCCTGCAAGGTCGCCAGCTCTGTGGCCAGCGTCGGCTGATAGCCCACACGCGAGGGCATCCGCCCCATCATGCCCGACACCTCGGACCCTGCTTGAACATAGCGGAACACATTGTCGATCAACAACAGGACGTCCTGTTCGCGGTCGTCGCGGAACCATTCGGCCATCGTCAGCGCCGATTTACCCACCAGAAACCGCACGCCGGGGCTTTCGTTCATCTGTCCGAACACCATGGTCATGCGGTCGCGCACGCCCGCATCGCCCATTTCGCGCCACAGCTCTTCGGCCTCGCGTGAGCGCTCTCCGATACCGCAGAACAGGCTGACTCCGTCGTGATGTTCGACGGTATTGTGGATCAATTCACTGAGCAGCACGGTCTTGCCCACACCAGCACCTCCGAAGAGGCCGGTTTTGCCACCCCTTTCAATTGGGGCCAAAAGATCAATGGCTTTAATTCCGGTTTCCAGAACTTCGGCATGCAGTCTCCGCTCCGATAGACGCGGCGGCGCGCGATGGATCGAGCGGCGTTCTTCCGTGACCGGCGCTGGCTCACCGTCAAGCGGGGCGCCGAACATATCCAGCATCCGGCCAAGAACAGCCTCGCCGACCGGCACCAGAACCGGGCCGCCCGTGGCGCGCACAGCCGTGCCGAGGCCCAGCCCCTGCACGGACGCCAGCGCGATGCAGCGGGCAGCACCTCCTTCGACAAAGGACATGACCTGCATGGCAATGTCGTCTGCATAAAGCAGATCGTCTATGTCCGGACCCTGTGCCGAGCTCGGAAACAGGACATCTACAATACCGCCGTGCACCGCCACGATACGGCCGTCGGTCTGTGCGTCAGGTGCATTTGTCACGGCTTAAACCGCCGACGGTTCTTGGTCGACCGAGCACTGACACCCGTCGATGAAGATGGAATGTTCGAGAGCGCGTAACCGCACCTGATTTCAGCAACGCTTCCGGTGACGATCACACACTCATCGCGGACTTGGATCATGTAAGTTCCGCTTTTTGGCTCTAAGGAACTTTCAGTCATCATGCCGACACACGGGCGGGTTTTTCACGGCGTAAACGAAGGGACAGTGCGATAAATAGTACGCCGAACACTATCGAATACATGCCGATAATCCAGATGATCGACAAAATTCCCGCACCCGGAACGATGAACAGCAGCACACCGAACAAGACAGACATGACGCCGCCTGCAACCAGAAACCACTCACCGTGAATTTCGCGACGCAAACGGATTGCCATCACAATCCTCAGGGCGCCCCCGACGATCGCCCATGCCGCGATGAACATCAGCAGGATAAACGCGGTTACACCGGGCGCCACGAACGTCAATACGCCGACAACGATACCCAGAATCCCTTCGAGCGCCCAGAGCCACCAGAGCGAAAGGCGATTCCTGTCGCGGATCGATTGGACCAGCCCAAAGATGCCGTCGATCAGGACATAGGCGCCAAACAGCGCGATCAGCATCGTGAGCGTCAGCCCTGGCCAGACGAAGGCAGCGATCCCGAACACGATGGCGGCAACCCCGCGCAGCAAGAAAAGCCACCAGTTGCGTTGCAGGAAACCTGTCAGGTCATCCATTTTTTACCTCCTTATTGTGTTGCAGAGAGATGCGCGTCCCCGCACGGCCCGCCAGAATGTCTGCAGCCTGATCCAGTCGCCCGATCCCGCCCAAGCCACCACCCGCCGCGAAGGCGGCGGCGGCGGTGACCTTCGGACCCATAGAACCAGCTGGCAGATCCAGTTGCAGCGCGTCCTCTGGCGCAATCGCTCCAATTTCGCGTTGCTCATCCGTGCCAAAATCCTGCATCACTGCAGCGACGTCCGTCAGCAGCAACAGCGCATCGGCCTTCAATTCTTGTGCCAGAAGTGCGCTGGCGGCGTCCTTGTCGATCACCGCCTCGATGCCGATCAGGCTACCGTCCGCTTGTCGCACCACCGGGATGCCGCCGCCGCCGGTGCAGATCACGATCACGCCGTGCTCCAGCAACAGCCGCAGTACGCCCATATCAGGAATTTCCTGAGGGAGGGGCGAGGCCACAACGCGCCGCCATTTGTCGCCGTCGGGCGCGATAGACCAGCCACCAGCCTTGGCGCGCATCTCGGCCTCTTCTCGCTCATAAACCGGTCCAATAAACTTGGTCGGGTTCTGAAACGCCGGATCTTTGGCGTCTACCAGTATCTGCGTCAGCAGCGTGGCAACCGGATACTTATGATCAAGGGCATTTTCCAATTCCTGCTCGATGATATAGCCGATCATGCCGCCGCTTTCGGCCCCCAAAACATCCAGCGGATAAGCCTCGTCGGGTTTGTAGGTTGCGCCTTTTAGCGCCAACAGGCCGATCTGCGGACCATTGCCATGGGTGACCACCAGCTTGTGCCCCCCACGGACGATCTCGGCCAAGGCGATCGCGGCCTTTCGGGCATTGGCGCGCTGATTTTGCGCGGTCAGCGGCTGACCGCGTGTCAACAGGGCGTTCCCGCCAAGGGCTGCGACGACAAGCATGGATCAGCCCCCCAACGTAGCGACAAGAACCGCCTTGATTGTGTGCATCCGGTTTTCCGCCTGATCAAAGACGATGGACGCCGCACTTTCAAAGACCTCGTCGGTGACCTCCATCGCGGTCAGGCCGAATTTTTCCTCGATCTCCTTTCCGACATCTGTGTCAGTGTTGTGGAAGGCAGGCAGGCAGTGCATGAACCTGGTCCGCGGATTGCCAGTTTTTGCCATCACATCGGCGTTGATCTGATAGGGCTTGAGTAGCTCGATACGTTCGGCCCATTTATCTGTGCTTTCGCCCATCGACACCCAGACATCGGTATACAGAAAATCGGCATCCTTGACGGCCTGATCCACGTCTTCGGTGATGGTGATCCGCGCGCCGGTTTCGGCGGCGATGCCCTCGGCCTCGTCCTGAAAGGACTGATCTGGCCAGAGCGATTTTGGTGCGCAAAGGCGCACATCCATACCCATCTTGGCCCCGCCCAACAACAGACTGAAGCCCATGTTGTTGCCCGCGTCGCCCATGAAACAATAGGAGATTTGGCGTAAGGGTTTGTCCGAGTGTTCCTGCATGGTCAAAAAATCGGCCAGAATTTGAGTTGGATGAAATTCGTCCGTCAGCCCGTTATAGACCGGCACGCCGGACCAGTCGGCCAGTTCCTGCACGATCTTCTGTCCAAAGCCGCGGTATTCGATCGCATCATAGACCCGTCCCAGAACACGAGCAGTGTCCTTGACGGATTCCTTGCCTCCGATGTGCGTTCCGGAAGGTCCAAGATACGTGACCGTCGCCCCTTGATCGTGGGCTGCCACCTCGAACCCGACCCGCGTTCGGGTGCTGTCCTTTTCGAAGATCAGTGCAATTTCCTTACCCTTCAGCGTTTCGACTTCGGTGCCGGCATATTTGGCCGACTTGAGATCAGCAGAGAGTTTTAGAAGAAACCCAATTTCGGCGGGGGAAAAATCCCGCAAAGTCAAAAAGTGGCGGTTCTTAAGATTGAAAGCCATTGTGTCGTCTCCTTACACTGCGTCGCGGATTGTGGGGCAGGACATGCAGCGGCTGCCGCCTCTGCCGCGGCCCAGTTCGGCACCAGGCATTTCCAGCACCTCAATACCTTCAGCGCGCAAGGCCGCGTTGGTGTCGTCGTTGCGGTCGTAGCCCATGACGACGCCGGGTCGCAGTGCCAGCACGTTGTTGCCATCGTTCCACTGTTCGCGTGATTGTTCGAACGGGTCACTGCCGCCGGTGGGCACGACGTTCAGTTTCTTGAACCCCATGGCATCGGCAACCACATCAAACATCGGGCGTTTGTCGTGGTGCATCCTAAGCGGCTTGTCACCCTCTCCGGGGTGCAGATC
Organism: Roseicitreum antarcticum; assembly: GCF_014681765.1. GTDB lineage: Bacteria > Pseudomonadota > Alphaproteobacteria > Rhodobacterales > Rhodobacteraceae > Roseicitreum > Roseicitreum antarcticum. Next base: position 31,364 of record NZ_CP061500.1, on the reverse strand, counting down.
ATAGCAGGTCATTTCGTCCGCGACCTCCTTGAAGGCCGTGACGACATCGCCGCCACAAAATGTGAACACCGTGTCCAGATGCATCGCGGCGCGAGATTTTGGCATTTCGCAGGCGATGACCCGCTCTGCGCGACCTTGATCGAACAATGCCCCTGCCAGCAGACCGACACCTTGCGGCGAGGTCCGCTCACCCATGCCGATCAGGACAAGGCCGTTTCCGAGCGGCATGACATCGCCACCCTCAACCGTGGCAAGACCGTGATCGGCCAGCGGATCGCCCCAGATCACATCGACCTTGCCCGCAAATTTGGGATGGTAGCGATAGATCGCCGCCGTCAGTAGCGTCTCGGGGCGGCGCGCCTGCCAATACATCGGATTGAGCGTCACACCGCCAAAGATCCAGGCCGAGTTGTCGCGGGTGAACAGAAAATTCGGCAGCGGCGGCAGGATAAAGCCGTGATGACCGAGGTAGGCGCCAAACATGCTCTCAGTATCAAACGGGACATCCTTGACCGTCAGACCGCCGATCAGCCACTTCGACAGTTCCTCGCCCGGCAGATCGTCCATCCAATCGCGTAATTCATGGCGCATGCCGACACCTACATGGATCGCGGCGATGCGGTGGTCCAAAATCCACTTCCGGGCCTCTTTGATCTCCAGCGTCTCTGCCAGCATCGCGCCGGTTTCCAGCACCTCGACACCTTCGCCGCGCATGGTTTCAGAAAAATCATCGTGATCTTTCTGCGCCTGCTTAACCCAGAACACATCGTCGAACAGCAGCTCTGAGGCATTGTCAGGGGTCAGACGCCGATGCGCCAGACCAGGACGACAGACGATGACCTGCCGCAATTTGCCGGATTCGGAATGAACGCCAAGGGGTTGATCGGACATGGTATTTCCTTTCGATTAAAGAATGGCGGCTATGCTGATTGCGACGCTGGTAAAAACGACGAGGATCAGCATCAGAGGCCATATAAAGACAAGCCAGCGGTCATAGGACACCCGCCCGATGGCGAGCCCCCCGATGACCACGGCGAAGGTCGGGTTGATCAGGTTCACCAGGCCGTTGGCTGATTGAAAAGCGGTGACGACCAAATCACGGCCCACGCCCGCAAAGTCCGCGAGCGGCGCGAGGATTGGCATCGACAGCACAGCCAGACCGGAGGACGAGGGCACAAAAAAGCTCATCCCGACTTCGATCCAGAACATGACGTTGATAAAGGCCAGCGTGCCGAGGCCCCCGAGCGAGCTTTCGGCGCTGTGCAGGATCGTGTCGGCAATCAGGCCGTTCTCCATGATGACGACAATCCCGCGCGCCAACCCGATGACCAGGGCCACGCCAAGCAAATCACGCGCGCCGTCGACAAAGCTACCGGTCAGCCGTTTTTCACCTAAGCGTGCGATAACGCCGGTGACGATGGCAGCCCCGAGGAACAAGCCACCCATCTGCGCCATCCACCACTCTTGTGAGGCGACGCCCCAGATCATGACGGCAAAGGTCAGTCCGAACAGGACCAGCACGATTTTCTGCGTCGTGGACAGGGTATCATCGGCGTCGTTTGCGGTGTCATCATTCAGGAACAAACGTCGGTGCGCACCCATTTGATGGGCAACGACAGAGTGCGCCGGATCGGCTTTTACGCGCTTGGCATATCGCATTACATAGGCCGCGCAGATCGCCAGCCCGCCAATCAGCAGCACCAGACGCAGCACAATCCCGTCAGTGAAGGGAATGCCAGCAGCATCAGATGCGATAACAGTCGCAAAGGGATTGATCGTCGATCCCAGCACGCCAATGCCTGCGCCGATCAGGATCACGGCGACACCCGTCACCGCGTCATATCCTGCGGCAATCATGACTGGAATCAGGATGGCATAAAAAGCCAGTGTTTCTTCGGCCATGCCATAGGTCGTACCGCCAGCGGCAAACAGCCCCATCAGGATGGGGATCATCCAAATCTCGCGCCCCTTCATGCGGGTCATCGCAGCCCGGATGCCGGTATCGATCGCGCCAGTGGCGTTCACAACACCCAGAAACCCACCAAGGAACAGAACAAAGAGCGCCACATCGATGGCGTTGGCGGCATAGCTGTCAGGGTCGTAAAACCCCGCAATCGGCGCAAGAAGGACGTCAAACAGCCCCTGTGGATTCGACGGAACCTCTGCATAGGTTCCCGCAACAGCAATCGTTCGGCCTACAGTCTCGTCGTCGATACGCTCATACTGACCGGCGGGGATGATCCACGTCAGTATGGCGACCAAGACGATCAGCGCAAACAGGATCGTATAGGCGGTGGGGAAACGCGACGAGAGCACCTCCGCGTCGTCTTCGGGTTGTGGATCGATGTGAGAACTCATGTCGCACGTTCCTTTCGCCAGTTACACCAGCGAGACGGGCGCTTGGCCGTCATGCCGCTTTTGGTCACTGTCTGCGCATGTCTGCGATGTTTGGCTGATCTCGATCAGTCCCGCGGCGAATTATACCGTCCAGGGGCTTTGTTGATGGCGTGGATGCCCCTCCCGACGGCATCGGAATGTGCCATTGTGGTGAGTGTTAGAGCCATCACAAAAGGAAGGAGCATCCACGCCATCAACAAAGCCGTGCGGGATCCCAAAGGGCGGTGAGCGGATAAATTGAGCCTTGCGGCCCCTCGCAATCAAATCTCCTTGCTATCGTTTATGTTGTTTCGTATCGCTGCACCATTATAGATGGAGTCGCATCATGAAGCACATGGTCCATAGCGTGGCAGCCGCCGCGGCAATTAGCATATCCTCTCTTATGGGCTCGGCCGCTCCGGCCCAAGCCTATCAGGTCGACTGCGCGATCCTCTTGTGCCTTGCCGGGGGATGGCCTGCCTCTGCGCCCTGCGCACACGCGCGGGCAGTTTTCATTCGCCGGATCACCCCCTGGCCGATCGAGCCGCCCTTGCAGATATGGCGCTGTCCAATGGGAGCGTCTTTCAACGAGCCCGCGCCACTGTCGCCGATGGAGCGGCTCTATGACATAACGTTCCGTGATCCGCCCTTGATCCATTCGGAAGCGGCTTCCTCGCCATTGCTTCGCGTCCAGGCCGATGTCCAAGCGGATATCGACATCTCGGACGACGCTTTCGACTTTGTGCGGAGCATCCGCGTTTTTCATATCCAGTACCGTCAAAACGAAAATCGCGATGGCGACTGCAATCGAAGCGACTCGACGCGCTTGGGATCATACGGCCTTCAAGGTGACTATCGCTGGACAAGGTCCGGCGTGGCCCAGGTGCCGTCCGCGTCTCGGCTGACCATCCCGAACGGATGCGGGAGCTACTTCTACCGATCTGTCTTCGTCGACTGGCGTGATCACGCCGGGAACTACGGTTCCGAAGAAGTCCGCTACTGACCAACCAAGCGCCAGGTTTCCTGACCGCATCTCGCAAACCCCTGCACCGGAGGCTGTGCAATCAACCCAAAAAAGGAAATGACGCCAGACCGTGAAGCCTGACGCCGCGCTAGAAAAATCCGTGAACAAGAATTTTCTAGCGCACTGTCCAAACACCCGCAACCAGCAAAGTTGTTTTGCTGGCAAGAATGTTGTTGTCTCACGACATGGCGTCGGTTCTCTCAGGAGACCCCGACCATGGAACCCACAACCGGCTTGATACTGCGACGTATAACGCAGACTGATCTTTCCGTATCCGCTCACAAGCTTGCCACTCTCATCCTCGATGGTATCGCCTGGAAGGAGGGCTACAACGGGTTGTCGCGCGGGACAGCCGCCTTCACCCTCTCGGTCTTGGCAGAGAAGATGGGCGTCTCGCGCCAGTATCTGACGGTCCTTCTGAGCGAACTCGAAGCGTCAGACTTGGAGCTGGTGCGCCAGAAACCCAACGGCAAATTTGCCCCTTGGCTCTTCCGGTTCTCAGCCTTTGATGAAGAGGAGGAAACCCATGATCTCGTGTCAGGTGAGGGCGACACATCACTATCTAGAGATAATAATAACAAAACTATATTCTCAGGTCTGATTGAAATCACCGCGAACTCGAACGTTTTTCAGACCTGTTGGGCAAATTTGATCAAGGCAGCGAAGACTGCACTGCCCTGCTGGAACGTCGACACGCAAGTGATCTGGGATCGCTTCCTCGCGTTTAACCGGACGCGAGGCAACGGCAGGGTTCCTGCAGGCTTCTTGCTAGGCTTCATGCGCCGGTGGCGCACCGCGCCCGGGATCGCACCGCGCTCGGAACCTACTCCAGCGCCGATGCGGAAGATTGAACCAAAAGAGCGTGAATTGCTCGAACAGATCCAGGCCGCGCCAAGCGCGAACCGTCAGTTTCACGCATCGGACCTGTGTCGCTTGATCGGGCATGCTGGCTACGAGGCCAGGGTCACCGACGTGATCCGGCAGTTCGGATGTCAGAGATTCGCCGCGATCTTGGCGGTACACGGCCGAGCCGTGTTGGCTGGGGAGATTTCGAGATGATCTTTGGGTCGCCACCAACGCTTCATTTGCAAGAACATTTCGTTCGCAGCAATCTCGCCCACTCGATCTACGGCGGCACTGCGCGAATTTGAGAAGCGGAACTTCGCTGTAGCCGCTGTTCGACGTGATCGCCAAGACCGGTGGCACACTGTTGGGCGACGGATTTCTTACGCCTGAAACCGGGCTGTTCGTCGGCGCTGAGGTCGCAGCGATGGAGCAGGCAACGACGGAGATTGCGGCAGCGCGGGCCGCCGAAGCCCACGCATTGCTCTTGGCCTTGGCGGCATAGACCCACGCAGCTGATAGCCGCTTCATCGTCGCCAGATCGCCCGTGATGTTCACTTCACTTTCGTGTGGAATGGTTTTGCGTTGTTCAGCGAGATAGGGAACCGGACATGCACCGTCTCCGCCTGTTTTCAGACGGCGGGCCTTGTGATGGTGATCTGGGTCACGTCGCAGTTACCGCAGTGGAACGCGCCGGCGGAAGAGGTGAGGTACAGATTCCACATCCGCCAAAATCGGTCGTCAAAGCCCAGCCGCGAAATTTCGTCCCAGTGCCCGTTAAAGGCGTCATACCAGCGCCGCAGTGTCTGGCTGTAGCTCTCGCCGAACTCGATCGAGCGGCTGACCTGCAACCCGGCGCGACGCACCTCGTCGCGCAGCGCGCCGGGCGACGGCAACATGCCGCCGGGGAAAATGTGTTTTTGGATGAAATCCACGCGCTTGCGGTAGATCTCGAAGCGCGCGTCCTGCACCGTGATGATTTGCAAGGTGGCGTTGCGGCCAGGTTTCAGGCGGTCGCGAACGACCTGAAAGTAGGTCGGCCAGTATTTCTCGCCGACCGCCTCGAACATCTCGATACTGGCGATGCCGTCATAAACCCCGCGTTCGTCGCGATAATCCTGCATTCTGATCTCGACGCAATCCTGCAACCCCTTGGCCCGGATCCGTTCCACTGCGTAGTCGTGCTGCTCTTGAGAGAGCGTCAGGCCAGTTACGCGCAACCCGCGCTCGGCCGCCGCATATTCCGCGAAGCCGCCCCAGCCGCAGCCGATTTCCAGCACATGATCGCCGGGCTGCGCCCCCATCTGGTCCACCATGCTTTCGTATTTCTGGTGCTGCGCCTTTTCCATCGTCTCCTGCCCGCTGCGAAAGAGGGCCGAGGAATAGGTCATCGTCTCATCCAGCCACAGCTGGTAGAATTCATTGCCAAGGTCGTAGTGCGCGGCGATGTTCTTTCTCGCCTGCCGAATGGAATTCCCGCGCAACCAGTGCCGCAGCTTCTCGAAGGCGCGCACCAGCCCCATGCCGGGAAAGCCGTCGTAAAGTGCGTCGTTGCGGGCGTGGACGAGGTCCATGAATGCCTGCAGATCCGGCGTAGACCACCAGCCGTCGATGTAGGCTTCCAGAAAACCCAAGTCGCCCTCGCGGATCAGGCGCGCGAAAAGGTCGGGGTTGTGTACCTCGATCACTGCCACCGGACCCGGGTGGCGGCCTTCGGCGCGAAAGACGCGGCCATCGTCCAGCACCAGATCGAGCCGCCCGTTTTCCAGTGACAGCGCCACGTCAAAGACCTGCGCGAAATAGCGCGGCAAGTTGGTCTGGTTCTTCACGGAGGTCAGCATCATGATCTCAAACCACAGCCCTCTTAACTCGCGGCTCCATGCGTGGCGTCAGGGATGTAGTGACGCGCCATCCGCGCCTCGAACGCCGCGTCCACCGGAACGGACGGATCATAGGCGGGGCTGTCCTTGACCGTCTGACGGTCGATGTCCAAATCGACCAGGCTTTCTGCCCAGAGGATGTCTTTCGCCGAACGCGGCGAGATCAGGACATGTTTGCCGGGCCACCAGTTTTTTGTATCGACGGTCAGGAAACGGATCGTCCAGTCGGTATCGTCGATCAGAAACCCCTCGACATGACCGATGGAGCCATCGGTGGCCTGCAGATTGTATCCCGTCACGACATCGATGCTGCGCAGATGGGGTTCATCGCCCTGATGTCGCTTGGCGTCAAGCGCGTCCTGACGCCGTCGTGAATCAGCGTAATGCACGTCTGACATGTCCGCGGTCCAGCCGCCATAACCGCCCATATAGAAGCCGTTTCCCCAATAAGGAGTCATGTTGTAGTAGCTATACATCCGTTCCTCGTGCTGACGCGATACGGGTTTATGCGTGTCTATAGCCGGGCTGTCCTTGACCGATGCCATCGTCAAGCGGACTGGAAAGCTGCGGGCGGACGTATCCGGGTGACCCAGAACCGAAACCGGCAGCAGCACCTTGCGCCCTGACAGCCAAGTGCCAGTGTCGACAATGATCCAGCGGAGCGTCCAGCTTTCGTCATCGAAAAGGAAATCCGTCACGGTGCCGACGCTGCCGTCGGTCGCGGCGACCTTGAAACCCTTGAGAGTCGAAGCCTCTATTAACATAGCATGTTTTCCCTTTATCTGACTGAGTTTGACGCGCCTACGGGCGCCGCTCGTTTTGCGTCGTAGAGTTTGCAGCGCAAGGCGGATTCGGAACCTGCACACAGCAAACGTGTCTTCGGTAGCCTCATGTCGTGGCCTTGCGATCAAGACCGATGTCCCAGCCACATAATCGCGTGCTGCGGTACGCCGCGCACTGATCCATGTTGGTTCGCCTGGAATTGCGATGGCTTATGCTTGGCGATGTCGGTGGCCTTGGGCCACTCCCCGAGCAGATAGGAATGTAATGAACCGGATCGTATATATCGTAGGCTTCGTGGTCATCGTCTTGGTCATCCTGGGCTTTTTTGGCCTGCGCTGAGCGCAGAGCCGCAGCGAAGCAACCCCACTGTTTGACTTTGGCATGACTCCACGGATCTGATTCCCATCGCGGTTACATGTGCTTCATCCTTCATCTATCGGCCCAAAAGAGAGATATCTCCCATGAGTACAATTCTGATTATCATTGTCCTTCTCCTGCTGTTCGGCGGCGGTGGCGGATATTACGGCTACAACCGCTATGGCTCGCGTGGCCTCGGCGGCGTCCTCGGCCTTGTGATCGTTATCTTCATCGTTCTTTGGGCGTTGGGTGTGCTCGCTTAGTGCGCCCAAGGTTGGCTGCCGGACCCGTTTGATGGATCGGACAATGCCGGACCCTTGGCATCCCAATCAGTTTGGCCAGAATTATGGTCGCTGGCGACCTGATCAGGATCAGTAAACGGATTGAACGAGCGATTTATCGTCCGGGACAGAATGGCGGCATTTGGAATGCTTCCCACCTCAGAGGACCCAAGTTTCCCAGTGCCTCGCTCACCCACCAGCAAAAGCAACGGAAGACGAAAGCGTGACGATCCTGTGTGGGGACCGTGCCCGGTCACGATATTTTTTCTGAATTGAGGACTGCCCATGATTCATGGTGGCGATGCCGTAACTCCGGCAAAAATACCGTTTGCTGGCTGGAAGGACGTGGTCTTTCGCGTCAAGAACCAAGTCGCAAAGGACCGCGTGGGCCTGCTTGCCGCCGGAGTGGCATTTTATGGTCTGCTGGCCCTTTTTCCGGCCATCACCGCCGTCATCGCCATCAGCTGTTGATTGCCACTGAGAATTGACCCGGCATTGTCACCGAGATCTGACCCACCCAGTTGTTATGTTCTGCGTGTCATGTTGGCGTCAATGCTGGTGTTTCCTTCCGTTTCTTTTTCGCTGTTTCTGAGCTGGCCTTGAAGCGGTAGCTGTCGTTGCCGGTCTCCAGAATGTGGCAGCGGTGGGTGAGGCGATCGAGCAGCGCTGTGGTCATCTTAGCGTCCCCAAACACACTGGCCCATTCGCTGAAGCTCAGGTTGGTGGTGATGATGACGCTTGTGCGCTCGTAGAGTTTGCTGAGGAGGTGGAAGAGCAAGGCGCCGCCAGAGGCACTGAACGGGAGGTATCCCAGCTCATCCAGGATCACGAGATCAGTTTTCACCAGCGCCTCTGCGATCTTTCCGGCCTTGCCCTGGGCTTTTTCCTGTTCCAGGGCGTTGACCAATTCGACCGTTGAGAAGAAGCGCACGCGCTTGCGGTGATGCTCGATGGCCTGAATGCCGAGGGCTGTCGCAACATGGGATTTCCCTGTGCCGGGCCCGCCGATCAGGACCACATTCTCAGCCCCATCCAGGAATTCGCATCGATGGAGCTGGCGGACCAGAGCTTCACGCATTTCACTGGCCGCGAAGTCGAAGGCGGACAAGTCCTTGTAGGCCGGAAAGCGGGCGGCTTTCATATGATACGCGATAGACCGCACCTCGCGCTCGGCCATTTCGGCCTTGAGCAGCTGCGACAGGATCGGCATGGCAGCCTCGAATGCGGGCGACCCTTGCTCATGCAGATCCTGGACAGCCTGCGCCATGCCCGGCATTTTAAGGCTGCGCAACATGATGATCAGCGCAGCACCCGCAGGGTCATGACGCATGACGAGTTCCTTTCTGAGTGCGCAGCCCATCATAGCGCGCGACATTGGCCTCGGGCTCCTTGCTCAGCGACAAGGCCGCTGGAGGGTTCACATCCGGCTGGTCGGTCGGTTTGCCATCCAGCAGCCTGTGGAGCAGGTTCAGCACATGGGTTTTGGTCGGCACGCCTGCCTCCAGTGCCAATTCCACGGCGCACAGCACGGCTTGCTCATCATGGTGCAAGACAAGTGACAAGATATCGACCATTTCGCGGTCCCCGCCGGGCTGGCGCAGTATCTTCGCCTGTAACATGCGGAAGGGCTCGGGCATTTCCACGAAGGGGGCACCATTGCGCAACGCTCCGGGCTTGCGCTGAACGACTGCCAGATAGTGGCGCCAGTCATAGATCACGCGCCCCGGCTGGCGGTGCGACCGGTCGATGATGCGCTCATGCGTGCAAATCACATGCCCCTCGGCGACGACCACCAGCCGCTCAGGGTAAATGCGCAGGCTGACGGGGCGGTTTGCAAAGCTGGCGGGCACAGAATAGCGGGTGCGATCAAAGTTGATCAGGCAGGTCGGCGAGACGCGCTTTCTTTCCTCGACAAAGCCATCGAACATTATGGGGAGCGGCATCTGCGCAGGCTTCTCAGCTTCCCACATCGGCAATGCTTCCAGGCAACCTGCCATGGGCCGTCTCAGTCCACAGCAGTTTGCAGCGCTCTTCCAGCCAGTCATTCAGCGCGCCCAGGTCCGGAAAGGCTGGCATCAGCTGCCACATGCGGTGACGCGCATCGCGCACATTCTTCTCGACCTGTCCCTTCTCCCAGCCCGCCGCCGGGTTACAGAACTCGGGATCAAAGACATAATGGCTGGTCATCGCCGTGAACCGCGCATTCACATCGCGCTTCTTGCCAAGTCTGACCTTGTCGACGGCGGTCTTCATATTGTCGTAGATGCCGCGACCGGGCACGCCTTCGAAGACGCGAAAGGCATGCCAATGAGCGTCGAACAGCATCTCATGCGTTTGCAGAAGATAGGCTCGCACAAGGAAGGCGCGGCTGTGCGACAGCTTGATATGGGCAACTTGCAGCTTGATGCGTTCACCGCCCACATAGGCCCAGTCTTCGCTCCAATCAAACTGAAAGGCTTCACCCGGCTGGAACACAAGCGGCACGAAGACACCCCGGTCGGTCGTGTGATACGCACGCTGCCGTTCGCCCTTCCATTCCCGCACGAAGGCCGCAACACGCTCATAGGAACCTTCATATCCCAGCTCCACCAAATCGGCGTGCATTAGCTTCGCCGTTCGGCGTTCTTTGCGTGACTTGCGCTGATCTGAAACCAGCCATCCTGTCAGCTGAGCGGCATACGGATCCAGCTTGCTCGGACGATCCGGCGTCTGAAACGCAGGTTCAACAATCCCCTCCCGCAAATACTTCTTGATTGTGTTGCGCGCGATGCCTGTGCGCCGCGCAATCTCGCGAATGGGCATCTTGTCTCGCAGCGCCCATGTCCTGATAACCTTCAAAAATCCCATGTCGATCACTCCATATGCCCCCAGCTGGTTCAAGCCGGGGAAAGGTTGCACATGGGTCAATTCTCAGTGACAATTTTGGCGGTTGCCGGGTCAATTCTCAGTGGCAATCAACAATCCTTACCTTCCAATACTCTGGTGCGCATGACTTCTTCCACCGACATGCGACCATTTGCAGGTCCGGCAGCCTGCGCGTCCACATGTCAATGCAGAGCGCGCGAAATCGTGATGTACTGTGAATTGATTTCTGCCGAAGCGCTGCCGAGCTAGTAGGGGCTGGTCGCCGCCTGAAATATGCGGTGTCGGGGCGTTGAATATCCGCGGCGGCCGGCACGATGGGTCATATTCCAGAAACTATAGATCCTGACCGAGTCGCCCTGCCAGCCATGGGCGGGGAGCCAATGTTGTGGATGTGCCAGGGCTGTACGAAGAAATCTCCTTGCTATCGTTAGTGTTGTTTTGTATCGCCGCACTATTATAGTGGGAGTCGGCGTCATGAAGCACAGAGTCCGGACCGCGGCAGCCGCCGCGGCCATCACCGTATCGAGCCTCGTCGGTTCAGTCGAGCAGGCGCAAGCCTACCAGGTAGACTGCGCCATCTTGCTCTGCTTGGCCGGAGGCTGGCCCGCATCGGCGCCTTGCGCCCATGCGCGGGCCGTCTTCATTCGGCGGCTTACACCGTGGCCGATTGAGCCACCCCTACAGATCTGGCGTTGCCCGATGGGAGCGTCGTTCAGCGCCCCTGCCTCGCTTTCGCCGATGGAACGGCTCTACGACATCGCTTTCCGAGGTGAGCCTCAGATCAGCGTGCCGCAAGACCCGCCGCTTTTTGTGCCGGTGCAGGCAGAAGAACAGGCTGACATCGACATCTCGGGCGATGCCTTCGATTTCGTTCGGAGCATTCGCGTCTATCACATCCAGTTCAGCCAGCGCGAAAACCGAGATGGGGATTGCAACCGTTACGACAGCACCCGCCTCGGTTCGTATGGGGTGCAAGGCGACTATCGCTGGACACGGTCGAGCGTAGCCGATGTTCCGCCAGCATCACAACTTCCTGAGCCCGTTCACTGCAGATCGATCAGCTACCGCTCCGTCTTCGTGGACTGGCGCGACCACGAAGGAAACTACGGCTTCGAAGAGGTCCGCTACTGACCCTGCGCGGGGCGGCGTGGCGCCGACCCGTATCCGATAAACCATGCACCACAAATTGTGCACCGACCCCAAAAAGGGAAACGACGCCAGACCGTGAAGCCTGACGCCGCGCTAGAAAAAACCCGTGAACAAGGTTTTTTTAGCGCACTGTCCGAACCTCTGCAACCAGCAAAGTTGTTTTGCTGGCAAAAATGTTGTTACCTCACGGCATGGCCTCGGCTCTCTCAGGAGACACCGACCATGGAACCCACAACCGGCCTGATCCTGCGACGGATCACACAGACAGAGCTTTCCGTATCCGCCCATAAGTTGGCCACGATCATCCTCGATGGCATCGCCTGGAAGGAAGGCTACAACGGCATGTCACGCGGGACGGCCGCATTCACCCTATCTGCGCTCGCAGAAAAAATGGGCGTTTCGCGCCAGTATCTGACCGTGCTCTTGACTGAACTCGAAGCCTCCCAGCTGAAACTCACCCGCCAAAAGCCCAATGGCAAGTATGCACCGTGGCTCTTTCGCTTCACAGCCTTTGATGAAGAAGACGAGATCGAAGATGTCGCGTCAGATAGAGACGACACATCACTATCTAGTAAAGACTATAACAAAACTGTATTCTCAGGACATATCAACATTAATGCAGTTTCGAACGTGTTCCAGACATGCTGGGCCGACTTGATCAAGGCTGCGAAGACCGTGCTTCCATGCTGGAATGTCGACACGCAAGTGATCTGGGATCGCTTCCTTGCGTTCAACCGTGCGCGCGGCAACGAAAAGGTTCCGGCGGGGTTTTTGCTCGGATTCATGCGCAGATGGCGCACCGCGCCTGGCACGGCAGCTCAGCCGAAAGAAGCACCAACGCCACAGCGCACGCCTGATCCAAAGGAACGCGAGCTGCACGATCAGATCAAGGCTGCACCGAGTTCGAACCGCCAGTTTCACGCGTCAGACCTGTGTCGCATCATCGGACAAGCTGCCTACGACGCGCGCGTCCTGGACGTCATCCGGCAGTTCGGCTGTCCAAGGTTCACCGCGACGCTCGCGGTTCATGGAAGAGCTGTGTTGGCAGGCGAGATCACGCGATGACGGTGGAATGCTCCTTTCATGACGCTGCGAATGCGTCACACCTGGACATGGGACATCGGCATCTATGATCGGCAACGCACATCGGCAAAAGCTTGGACTTGATAGCGTAGAATGGTAAGAAGTGCTCAAAATTCTGCACAATCAAGATCGGCAAGAAATGATAGAGACGCCCGGCAGGATCGAACCTTGCTTCTTCGAAGAGCACATACCTGCCAGCCTCGCCGACCTGTCGGTCGAGATCCAGCGCGAGGCGGCGGGGCTGGGACAGGGCCTGCATCCGGACAGCGGCGCCGAACTGGCAGACCTGGTCAGAGTGATGAACTGCTACTACTCGAACTTGATCGAGGGGCACAACACGCGCCCGCGTGACATCGAACGCGCCCTCGCCGGAGCCGAGCTCGAGGCCGAGACGCGACCTCTTGCGCTGGAAGCCCGCGCCCATGTCATCGTCCAGCGGTCGATCGACAAGCTGCATCGGGAAGGCACCTTGCCCCGGCCAACGTCCGTCGCCTTCCTGACCTGGGTGCACAAGGCATTCTACGCCGAGATGCCCGACGAGTTCCGGCGTATCGAACACCCGGATGGAACGAGCGAGCCGATCATTCCAGGCCGTATGCGGCAGGAGGGCGACATCGAAGTTGCCGTCGGACGCCATCTGCCCCCGTCCTCGGGTCGGGTCGCGGCCTTCATGGATCACTTCGACAAGCGATTTCAGATCGCGGCCCGCTCGGCGAGCGGACGGATCATCGCTATCGCCTCGGCGCACCACCGGCTCAACTTCATCCACCCGTTTCCCGACGGGAACGGGCGGGTCAGCCGCCTGATGTCACATGCGATGGCGCTCGAGGCCGGTATCGGAGGTCAGGGGCTTTGGTCTGTCTCGCGCGGATTGGCGCGCGGGCTGGCGGACCGTGGCGAATACAAGCGCATGATGGACATGGCCGACTCCCCTCGCCGCGGGGATCGCGACGGGCGGGGCAATCTGTCGGAAGCCGCTCTGAGGACCTATTGCGAATGGTTCCTGAAGGTGACGCTGGATCAGATCACCTTCTCGGCCAAGCTTTTCGAACTTGGCGGTCTGGAAAAGCGCTACCGGCGCTTGGTCGAAAACACGATCGACGACAAGCGTGCGCCCGACCTCATCTCGGCAGTCCTTCGCTATGGCACGGTGGAACGCGGTGAAGCACAGATCGTGCTCAAGACATCCGAGCGCACGGCGCGCAACACGCTGAGCAAGCTGACTGCCGCCGGTTATCTGTCATCTGCCTCACCGAAGACGCCCGTGCGACTTGCGTTTCCTCTCGACTACCGGGAGCGTCTTTTCCCGAACCTGTTCGCTGACGGGGACCTGCCCGATTAACAAAGCGGCTGACCCAAGGGTTGTGCAGGTCGCTGCGGTCTTCAGTTCGCCGCACGCCACATCCGATATCGCCCCTGCCCGGTCATCTCGCGGATCAAACCCCGCGCTTCCATCCAGGCGAGGTTGCGCTGAACGGCGGTACGGCTGGCTCCGGTCAAGGCCTCGGCCATCGGAGCGGATACAAGGGGCCATTCCGTCAGCACGGCGCGCAAGCCGCGCGGGTTCTTTCCCGAGAGCAGGGTCATCTCGGCTTCCGCTCGCGCCGACCACGCCTCGATATTGTCAAGGTGCCGCATTCCGGTCAGGCAGGCGTTCTCCATCCCGTCAAGCCATCGCGCCAGACGGTCAGCGGGTGGGCCGCCTGTGCGCAGCCCACCTGCCCCACCCATGGCCAGAGGTGCAAAGACTGCTCCCTTGCCCTCGCTGGCCGCGATCCGCGCGGCCGTGACTGCCGCTTCCATTCGATCGCCCTGCTGCCCAAGGCCCGCGAGGCTCCAGAGGTGAAAACCGGCGCAGGCACGGGTTATCGGGTGAAGATCGGCGGCTTGGGCCATCAGGTCGAGCCAACCGCCCGCCCGATCCGCAAAGGGCTCGGCTTCGTCCGCCATGTTCTCCGGATCGCGGCGGTCGAGGAAGGCGGACAGGTCCACCTCTGGGCCCGGCCCCCCTGTCAGACGACGTACCGCCCAACCGACCCGCGCGAGTGCGGCGGTATCGTCTTGGAGGCCAGAAATGCGCATGGAGATCCAGAGCGCCAACCGATCCGGGCCGATGCGGTCACCCGCGAACCAGCTGAGGTCGGCAGCCTCGATCAGGGCAAGCCTGTGCCGCCATCCTTCCGGGCCGCGCTTCAGGCGGTCGTCCAGCGCGCCGACGCGACCGGCCACACGGGCAAGACGCGCGGCATGACCCGCCTCTGCTTTTCGCCAATCGTCGAGGACCTCGGCTTCACGCGGTTCGGCCCGCGGTCCAGGCGGCAAATAATCCGGCTCCTCTTCCATGGGACCGGGCAGGAACCAAAGATCGTCCTCAGACCACTGTTCCACCTCCTCAGCGTCGAGGAAGTGAGCGTCCGATTCATCATGAAAGGCAGGCGCTTGAGACTTCATATGTGCAAAATATCGGAATTCTGCACTTTACCCAAGGGTTTTGTCAGAGTGCGCCCACGCTCCTTATATAGCACGCGCGGGCGATGGTCGGCGAGGCTCTCTGATCGCGCTCATTGTATGGAAACCAAGGGCATTCCGGTAAGCAGCGCCTCAGAGCATGCCATTGCATTCGTTTACAAACGGTCGTTTAGTGACGCTACATGAAATTGCGAATGGCCTGTTTTGATGCCCTTGATCGGTTATGCCCGCGTATCGACTGAGGATCAGACCCCCCTCCCCCAGAGCCAAGCCCTGAAATCCGCGGGCTGCGCTGAAATCCATGAAGAGCAGGGCTCGGGCGGCAATCGCGCCCGGCCGGTGCTGGCCAGCGTGCTGGAACGGATAGGCAAGGGCGATACGCTCGTGGTCGTGCGCATCGACCGTTTGGCGCGGTCGTTGTCGCATCTGTTGGAGGTAATCGAGCGGCTTGAGGCCAAGGGGGCTTTCTTCCGCTCCATTGAGGATCCGATCGACACGTCCTCCCCACAGGGCAAATTCACCCTGCAGGTACTGGGCGCGGCAGCCGAGTTCGAACGCGCGCTGATCCGTGAGCGTACCAAAGCGGGCCTGGCCAGCGCCCGCACCAAGGGACGCGTCGGTGGGAATCCTGGTCTGCGAGCCAGGGATCCTGCAGCGTTGCGCAAGGTTCGTCTGGCGCGCCAAGATGGATATATGGAGCGCCTGAACGAGACAGCTCAGGATTGGGTGCCACATGTCCGCCGGTTGCGCCCGGACATGGCGTGGGAAGATGTGCTGCGCATCGTAAATGCCCCTTTGCCCGAAGCGCGGCGCTGGACGCAAAGCCGCCTGCTGCGTGCCGTGAAGGCCTACGTCGACGACGGCTTCCTGCCTGAGGCTGTGCTTGGTCGTGCGGGGCGACGCGAGACCGATGATCGCCTGCCGACCATCGTCGCCGCCATCAAGGGCGCAGACCCTGATATCACGCTGCAGGATATCTGCCACCGGCTGGAGGCCATGCGTGAGCGCACACCACGCGGGCGAACCAGTTGGCAACCGTCTTCGGTCAAGATGCTGCTAGAGCGCGCCGAGCGCCTAGGCTTACTCCCTAAGTAACGAGATACGGCATGCAGCAGTCGCTAGATCGTTCGAACTTTGAGCTTCATAAGGGAATCGCTAGATCTGCGATCAAGAACTCAGAAGTGGTCAGGGACACATCAATTGCGTTACTGAAGATGATCGTGGCGATTCAGCTGTGCGTACCCGCCAGAGCAAAATCCTGTTCTGTGGATAAACCCTGTATAATATAATCATGCAAAATCAACGATCTAGTATGAGGTCATCACGCAATCTCTTAACATCAGCGCTTCATATGGTGGTTGCCTTCACAGTCAGCGCAAGACCGTTGCAAACATTTTTTCTTGAGTTCCCCAATTTCTCGCGTCATAGCTGTAACGTGAAAAGAAGAAAATATACGTCCTTCGCGTTTCTCGATGCTCCACGGGGTACCCAGATCAAGTAACGCAGATGGGACGATGTGAGGCGAGCGGGCAAAAAATGCATCCAGTACTGCATGATAAACTAAGAGCAGACGCAGACCGGCTTTCCGAAGCCCTTGAGCACATGTCCAAGCTCTTCCTAGCGCCAAAAGAAGAAAAGACGCTACGGAGCTTCACTACCGCTGAAGTGGCAGAATTGTTGCGCGTGAGCGATGGCTATCTTCGAAAAGCTCACTTCGACGACCGCATACCCGATGTCGAACAAGGCTCCAACAACAAGCGCCTCTACACCGCCGAGAAGATTCTCGAGATCCGGAATATTCTGTCGCAGAACGCTAAAGACCCTTACCAGTTCCTTCCTGGCCGACGTCAGGGCGACAAACTTCAAATCTGGTCCACAGTCAACTTCAAAGGCGGCTCAAGCAAAACGACAACGACCGTAACGCTTGGCATGAGGCTAGCGTTACGCGGCTATCGTGTGTGTCTCATCGACGCAGATCCGCAAGCTTCGCTCACGACCTTTTTTGGATATCAGCCAGAGATCGATTTCCGTAAGGGCGGAACGCTCTATGATGCGATCCGCTACAACGACGGCGAAATATCCCGAGTCCCGATCACCGACGTTCTGCGTAAGACCTACTTCCCCAATCTGGACCTGGTTCCTGGCGGGATCATGCTTTCGGAGTTTGAAACCGAGACCCCTATGGCATTGAGCCGCGGTGAGCAGCCGGTGTTTTTCAATCGGATTCGAGATCCGATACGCCAGGTTGAGGACGATTACGATGTCATCCTGATCGACTGCCCTCCTCAGCTTGGCTATCTCACAATGTCGGCAGTATGCGCATCGACCTCGCTGCTCATGACCATTATCCCTGAGCGTGTGGACCTCGCTTCAGCCAGCCAGTTTCTCACTATGGCATCTGGTGTCTTGGAAGTGCTTCATTCCAACGGAGGGATCGGCGCCTACGACAATTTCGCGTATCTTCTGACCCGGTTCGACACTGCCATAAGTACGCAGCAAGATTTGGCCGAATGGATCAGGCAGTTACTTGGTGACAGTGTGATCAAGTCCCCATTCGTTAAATCATCGGCCGTAAGCGAAGCTGGCTTGTCTCAGAAGACAATCTTCGAGGTGGATCTTGCCGGTTCGAAGAACCGAAAGACTTATGACCGCGCCTTGGAATCCGTGATCAGCTTCTCAAACGATATTGAAAAGATGATCCAGTCCGCATGGGGTCGAGGAGCCAACAATGAAGCGTGATCTACTTGCCAAAAGCCTAGCGCAAATGGGTTCTAAATCTCCTACGGCTGTGGAGGAGAATGACCAGAAGCCCGGCGAGGGATCCCCTCGTTCGCTGAAAAGCATGTCTGACGTCCTCTCTCAAGTTTCGGCCCAAGCCTCACAAGAAGTAGATGTCAGCGAAATCTCCGATTCCGAAATTGCAGACAGGTTTGACGTGGCCGAGGGGCTTGACGATCTGATTGACTCGATCCGGACTTCTGGCCAACAGCTCCCTGCCCTGCTTCGGTATAGGCGCGGAGTCGGACCTCGCTACGAAGTTGTCTATGGCCGCCGAAGAATCGCGGCCTGTCGAGCACTCGGGATCAAGGTCAAAGCCTACATCAAGGAAATGGACCAACGTGAGGCACTTGTCTCTCAAGCATTAGAAAACTCGGCTCGCCTCGAACGAAGCTTCATCGAACAAGCTATCTTCGCAATCAAGCTCGAAGAACAGGGTTTCACCAGGGCTGAAATCGGAGATGTCCTCGCCGTCGACAAGGGAACCCTCAGCAAGCTGATAGGTGTCGCGCGCGATCTTCCGGATGTGCTGATCTATGCGATTGGCGCTGCCCATGACGCAGGGCGGCGACCGTGGCTCGAACTCAGGCGTCTCGTCAAGATCGAGACTGCTGTGACGGGCGCTGAAATGCTTTCGTTAGTTCCTGAAAATGGTACGCCAACTGAAAAGCTGAGCGTCCTCATCGAGTCGCTTCAGGCCGCTGAAGGCAGGAGTAAAAAGGCTATAGGCTTGGAGGCAAAACCTGCGTCACCCAACCCTCTGTCCAGATTGAAGGACGGGCCGGTCTTGTTCAAGGCAAAGGGCAAGCGACTTATGATCGAGGTATCGGAACATAAGGAACGAGATTTCATCGGTTTTGTCGAGGCCAACCTAGAGAGACTCTACGACGAGTGGAAAAAGAATAGATGAAGCTGGCACAGGTCCACGAGCGATAAGCAGTTGATTTCGTTAAGGTTGGCCACGGCCAACCTACGGAAAAGATAGAAGCAAACAACAAGGAGGCAGACAAGCGCGCAAAAAGAAACCCCCCGAAGGCGGTGAAGCTCTCCAGAGGGTCCCGATTTACTAGCACTATATTGGTACTCCCAAAAACGAATCACTGCAACACCGATTTCGGTGCCTGGTCGCATTTTGCCGTCTGAAATCATATGAAACAGGAACAAGTCGCGACTTCAGCAGTCGAGGCGCAGGAGAACTGTGCCTTACAGGCGCCCATTGCCTTTGCGGGAATGGGAAGCATCGAGCAGCAACCTTCTTTCAGACCGATCACGAGGCGAGATTTGATGGCCGCGGTCAACACTGTCTCCAAAGACCTGGGACTGCGCGCAGCCTCAGTTATGGTGATTGATGCTCTGCTCAGCTGCCTCCCTTGCAAAGATGCCAAATCAGGTCTCGATAGACCTATTTCGCCACTAACTTTGCTTACCGTCTACGCGTCCAATAATACCCTATGCTTTCGGGCAAAGGGGATCACCGAGCGACAGCTCAGGCGTCATTTAGAACGCTTAGAAGAAGTGGGGCTGATCCAACGCAAAGACAGTGCTAACGGGAAACGGTTCCCGATTCATCGCGGCGGGAAGGTTATCGGCGCTTTCGGAATTGATCTTTCCCCTCTGTTAACACGGGCAGCAGAACTTTTTGCCCTCGCCCAAGAGCGTCGTCAGGAAGCCGATGAGCTGCGCGGTCTTCGCTCCTATATCCATAAGCTGCGTATGGAATGTTTAAGACTACCCGTAGGCGAAGACGTAAGTACCTTCTTGGAAGGGACACGCAACATCATGCGCCGCGCCAGTACGACGCTAATGCAAGCCCGCGCAATCGTTGACAAGCTTACAGACATTCTCATGGGCGTAGATCAGGCCAATGCTGAAGGAACCCAAGCACCTGTTGCCACGATAGAACCTAAAACCACCACCATAAATCAGCCACAACGGAACCTTGATGATACAGCCAAAATGACCGCCACAGACGGTCGAAATGTCCGGCACAAAGAACCACAAAAATCATATACAAAAAAAACTACGCCAGATTCAAACACAGAGTTTTGGAACAGTCTGACAGTCCTCTCTGAGTTCTATCCCAGTACGCCTCGAACAGAGCGAGCTATGGTGCAAATAATCTTCGAGTTTGGAAAGATGCTTAGAATAGCTCAGGTTACCCTGACGAAGGCAATCTCAACAATAGGTTACGCGAAAACACTAATGGCCCAAAACCAGATTGCAGCCAGTGCAGAGCAAATCTCCAACCCTGACGCATACCTAGCTCGAATCATTTCAGCTACCAAACATACCTTAGTTGGCCATGGCCAACTTTCTAAATCAGCCTAGAGGAAGAGAGTGGCTGTGAAGGGTTTGACGGGAAGTGAGATCGGGAGAGTGGCTTCCGACGCCCGTCGTGGAGAAGAACTGATGGCAAAAGTAGCCCAGAAAATCATCCTGTCCCCTTCCCGGGATATCACCTTTGACAAGCTCGTGCTGAGCCAGTCCAATGTGCGACGCATCAAGGCTGGCGTATCCGTTGATGAGTTGGCCGAGGACATCGCCCGCCGCGGCCTACTGCAGAGCTTGAGCGTGCGGCCTGTCCTGGCGGATGACGGTACCGAGACTGGCAAGTTCGAAATCCCGGCCGGTGGTCGGCGCTTCCAGGCACTGTCGCTGCTGGTGAAGCAGAAGCGTTTGAACAAGACTACGCCTATTCCCTGCATCGTGCGGGACGCGGGCTCCGGCATTCTTGCTGAGGACGACTCTCTTGCGGAAAACATGCAGCGTGTTGCCCTACATCCGCTCGACCAGTTCCGTGCCTTCGTGGCGCTGCGCGAAAAGGGCCAGGGCGATGAGGAGATCGCGGCTGCCTTCTTCGTCACGTCACAGATCGTGAAACAGCGGTTGAAACTTGCCTCCGTCGCCCCTGCCCTGCTCGAGGTCTATGCCGAAGACGGCATGACGCTGGAGCAGTTGATGGCCTTCACGGTGAACCCAGATCACGACCGCCAAATTCAGGTCTGGGATGTGATCAATTCTTCCTGGAACAAGGAGCCTTTCCAGATCCGGCGCATGCTCACTGAGACCGCGGTCCGGGCGTCGGATCGTCGCGCGGTATTCGTTGGTGTCGACGCCTATGAAGCTGCTGGCGGCACGATGCTGCATGATCTCTTCCAAGGCGACGACGGCGGCTGGCTTGAAGACCCTGCGCTGCTCGATCGGCTGGTGACGGAAAAGTTGCAGGCCGAAGCTGAGACGGTCGCTGTCGAGGGCTGGAAGTGGATCGAGGTGTCGCTTGACCTGCCCTACGGCTACAGCCACGGGCTGCGGCGTCTGTCTGGAGATCCCGCACCAATGACGGACGATGAGGGGGCCGCCCATGCCAAGCTGCTGACCGAGTACCGGGCGCTGGAAGAGGAATACGCTGGCCAGGATGAATTCCCCGAAGAGATCGATACCCGTCTGGGCGAACTCGAGCAGGCGATGGAGAAGCTTGAGAACCGTCCGCTAATCTTCGAACAAACGGAAATTGCTCGGGCAGGGGCTTTCGTCACGCTTGATCGCTACGGCGCGCTTGCTGTCTTTCGTGGTTACGTGCGTCCGGAGGATGAGCGGCACGACGAGTCCGCGGTCCAAGATGGTGTCGATCCAGCACTCGCGGGGCAGGGAGGTGATCTGGCGACTTCGGATGGCGGCGGCAGTGATACTCATGCAAATGTCGGGACCATCATCACTTCGGGTGGTCAGCCATTTAGGGTTGGTCTGGCAGATGACGAGGACGATGGCGCGTTGAAGCCATTGCCCGAGCGGTTGGTCACTGAACTGACAGCGCACCGGACCTTGGCACTGCGCGAGGCCGTGGGGCGTTCTCCCGATGTCGCGTTGACGTTGCTTCTGGCAAAGCTGGTCAGCGACACGTTCCAATCGACGGGTGCGTCGGGAGGCTGCTTGGAGGCTTCGGTTCGCCAGGTCTACATGTCGGCGCAGGCCGCTGATCTGAAGGACAGTCCGGTGGCGCAGGCTGTGGACGAACGTCACGCCGCCTGGGAAGCAGATCTACCGCTTGGCGAAGATGTGGTCCTCTGGGACTATCTGACGAACCTCGATCAGGCGAGCCGACTGTCGCTGTTGGCCCATTGCCTCAGCTTCGGGATCAATGCACTGCATGAGAAGGTGAACCCTTATGGTGCGGGTATCTCGGACAATGGTCTGACCCGGCGCATGGCGCAGGCGGATATCGTGGCACAGGCAGTCGATCTTGATATGGTCGAGGCGGGCTGGGAGCCGACAGTGGATACCTATCTGAACCGTGTGCCCAAGGTCCGGATCCTCGAGGCCGTGCGCGAGGCCAAAGGGGAGGCGACCGCACAGCTCCTCGATCACCTCAAGAAGGGCGAGATGGCTACTGAAGCCGAGCGGCTGCTGAAGGGCAGCGGTTGGTTGCCCGAGGTCCTGCGCCGTGCAGATCTGGTAACATTGGATCCCGAGGATTGCGCGGAAGGGCAGGGGGCAGATGCTGCTGAAGTGGCTGAGAGCGTCAGTGCTTCTGACCTTCCTGCCTTTCTGACAGACGATCTGCCTGCCGATAGTGCTCCGATGCTCGCCGCCGAGTGACGTCGACTAGCCGGGGGCAGGTAACCCTGCCCCCAATCACCATATACCCTAACAATATCAATATGATGAGTGCAAGTTCTCGCATTCAGGAAGAGGAATCATGTCTGCAACAACCATCATCGATACCACGACCCTTGGGGCGCTCATTCGCTACACCGACGGCAGCCCAAAGCCGCCTGCGCGGTTCACCAAGAAGCTCGCGGCATGGGAACGATCGAACGGAATGGGGCTCCTTGTGAAGAAGGAACCACCGCGCGCCTATCCGACTTGGACAGCTCCAGCGTCGTTCACGCTCCACGAAGGCAACTTCGCCTCTGACGGAGTGATCCTCGTCACCATCATGCGCAGCCATTCGGCCGACAGCGCCTTGGTCTTCGAGGTGGCAGAGGAACCGAAAGCCGGGCAGGTGCGCGTCCTGCTGGAATTCGGCGGCAGCACGGAGTTGCTGCATCTGGCCGAGTCCGTCACGGCGGCTGAACTCTGGATCGCCAAGGAAGGCTATCGCAACGCGCGGCTGGAGATCGTCGGCGATTTTGAAGGCGATAGGGTAGGGGACGCGGACCTTGCCGCCTAAGCCAGCATGAAGCGTGAGGGGCCTGCCGAAGGGTAGGCTCTTCAACCATCACAACCTCGTCCTTTGAGTTCGCAGGGCACCAAGGATCCATCCCCGAGGACGGCGGCCTTCAACCACGAGCCTGGCCGGGAGGCTGGCGGGGTGCCTAGCATCAGCGGGACAACAGGCTCCAGTCGTCAGGGCACCATCCCCCGCTCGCCATTCCCTTCCTTGGCCCAAACCCTGTCTTCGAGATCAAGCCGCGAGGGGTCGGACTACGGGCAAGCCCGTGCCGCCGGGCGGATTCGGACGAGCCGAACGCACCCGGTGATGTCAGCCAGTATTCGGGCCTTCGAGGTTCTGTCGCGCGGGGGATGGTCCCCCGCCTCCAAGACAGGAGCCAAACAGATGTCCCGCAAAGATGCACACGCCTTCGCCGCCTCCCTCGCCGCCACGCTCATGGTCTTGATCGTCGTCTTTCAAGCCGGGGATGGAACCTTTGGCGCTGTCCCCGCCGATGAAATCGACGGAGACGAGGTGCAGGTTCTGGTTGAGATCGACCCGTGGGCTTAAGCCCACGGTTACCTCAACGGGTTCGAGCGCGGCGCGGAGGGAATGTCCCGACCGATGTTGAAGTTCGTTATCTGAAGGGTGGCGTTGCTCTCCCTGAGCCGTAGGCTCGGGGTGTTCAATCCAGATGGAGAGCAACACCATGAAAACATCTACCACATCCCCGCTGGCCCTGGCCAGCAAGGCCGAGCTGACGGCGGCAGTCGAAGAGGCCCGTGATGCGGTCGGGGCGAGCTTCGAGCGGTTCTGCCTGGTCGCGGGTCTCGCCAGCCTGACGCAGATGCTGGAGGAGGACGCGACGGCGCTGGCCGGGGCCCCGCATGCGCGCAGTGCCGACAAGCAGGGGTATCGCTGGGGCCGCACGCGGGGCCCGGTGGGCTTTCACGGTGGCAAGGTGGAACTGGAGCGTCCGCGGGTGCGATCAAAAACCACCGGCAAGGAGCTGTCGCTGCCAAGCTGGCAGGAAGCTGCGCAGGCCGGCTGGCTGGAGCAATGGGCGATGAGCCTGATGCTGATGAATGTCGCCACGCGCAAAGTCGGCCGCGCCGTGCGTCTGCCCGAGGCCGGGTGCCGTCCGAGGCGGGATCGGGGCTGTCGAAATCCGCAGTCTCACGGCGGTTCAAGGCGCTGACCCAGGCGCGCATGGACGCATGGATGGCCTCTGATCTGTCTGCGCTCGACCTGCTGGTGATCCAGATCGATGGTCTGCACATGGGGACAACCTGCTGATGCTGGGCGCGATCGGGATCGATGCCGACGGCCGGAAACACCCTGGGCGTGGTCGAAGGCGCGACGGAGAACGCTGCGACCGTGCAGGCGTTGTTGGACAACCTGATCGAGCGTGGGCTCGAACCCGCAGTCTGTCGGCTGTTCATCGTAGATGGCCAAGGCCCTGACCAAGGCGATCCGCCGGACCTTTGGCGCGGACATTCCGATCCAGCGCTGCCAGGTCCACAAGGCTCGCAACATCACCGAGCGACTCAATCCCAAGCTTCACGCCGCTGTCCGCCGCGCCCTGCGCCAGGCCTGGGAGCTCGATGATGCCGACAAGGCCGAACGTCTTCTGCGCACCCTCGCGCGCCGCCTCGAACTCGAGGCGCCCGGCGTGTCGAAGAGCATCCTCGAGGGCCTCGACGAGATCCTCACCGTGACCCGCCTCGGCCTGCCGCCCGAACTGCGCCGCTCACTGGCTTCGACAAACATCGTCGAGTCTATGAACGCGGTGATCAGACAGGTCTGCCGGAACGTGAAGCGCTGGCGCGACGCGAAAATGGCGCTGCGCTGGACCGCTGCGGGCATGCTCGAGGCCGCCAAGGGCTTTCGTCGCCTCAAGGCCCACAAGCAATTGCCCGTCCTCAAGGCAGCACTGGAGAAGCATCGCTCCAAACCCGAAGACGCCGTTGACCAGGTGGCAGATGCCGCGTAACCCTGAAATCAGCAGCGTCCCCCGTCGCGCTTTTCAACATCGAGCGGGACATTCCCGGCGCGGACGCGCCTCCGGGCTTGTCGCCCATCGGATACAGTCTTCAAAGGTGCGCAGGCAATAGAGTTGGGTTTGCACGACAAACACCTTCCCGGACCTTTAGAAGGGCGGAAAGCGATCGCTCGCTGTTGAGTGGACGAATGACCGGGTCAGGGCCGGAAATTCACATTCGGCTAAAAGGAATGAGGCATCAGAAAGCGGACATGCAGCATTTTACCTCCCCTCTCCGAGGTGCGGGCGCTTGCCTTCTAGCTCAGCCAACGCTCCAGAGTATGGGCGACCTCATAGGCCATTGGCTCGCCACGATCATCGTCAGCAAGCTCCGCCAATATTGGCCGCAGCGTACCGGGTATGCTGTCTCGCAAGGCAGCGACCTGTTCGAGAGAAGGTCCATAGGTGGGCAACTGCTCTCCACGCGGAACGCGCTTCGACTGATCCAAGAGGTTGAGCGCAATGGCCACGTCTCTGGCAGCACCACCAAAAGCACCTAAGGGCACACACGGCAGGCCCGCTTCGAGAGCAAGAATCGCCTCTTCGACGATGCCGGGCATGGCTCCCTGGTATGCGTCGCTGGGATCATTCAACAAACCCATCTTGCCGCCGAGAAGGACGCGCGCATCCGAAACATCGGTCATAGCTTTCCGCGCTAAGGAAAACGCGGTCACGCCATCGACAGTATTTCTCTCATTGAGCCAATTTCTGAACTGGGCGTCATCATAGAGCCTGATCCTTGATTGGCCTTTACCGATACGCAAACCATCTTCAACAGCCCGAATCGGAAGCAGGTCGTCTTCAATATGTATCAGCGTCTCAACGACTGCTGCTCCTTCTCGCAACGCGGAGACAAGCCCATCGAAAGAGGCGCTGCGCAGAATCGGCTCAGGCACGATGTGGACGAACGACGCTCCATGGGCTGTAGCGTAGGCACCTGTCAAATGCCTGAACATGCTAAAGGTCAGGCCTTTGGGATCGAGATTGCCTGCGTAGACAATTTTCGCGCCGGCACGGACCAACACGGTGCAGATAGAGAATAGCGCACGATCGACCTCCCGCGCAGGCAAGCCTAGTCGGGCCCGGTCAGGTGCATCGCTAACCGAAAGTGCGACTGACCGACCCTTGAGTGTCGTCATGATAGCTCCCCCAGCGTAGTCAAGCGTGTCGAGGGTGACATCACCTTGAGAGCCTTGATCAATAGACTCTCCTCGATCTCACCCAGAGGTGGGTCGGGATAGACGATGATCTCCGGCAGCTTATCTGCGTCTACCACGTCGAAGAGCTCTGGTGGGCGGGGTAACATTAGCGCCTTGTCGGGATCGTCGATTACACGTGCGGCGTGCCTCTCGAACATGTCACAGCGCAATCCCTCTGACAGTACCTCAACCAATAGCGGCTCGATCCATTCTGTACCTCCGGGCGTCGGAGAGATCCGGACCTTAGGAAGATTGGCTCCGTAGGGATAGGTGCGACTGGTTCGCCTTTGACCAACATCGGCGAGAACGATCGGGCGCCGCTTTCGCTTTGCTGTAGTGAGCTCGAATACGCACCAAGGTCTAGAGTCGTAAGCGTCAGAAACGATTGCGAGAAGCGTGCCTGCACCGATCTCCTCCTCGAAGCGGTGGCTAAAATCCTCTCCGGGGTTCAGCTCCTTCGCGTCGTAAAAAGTATGTAGTGGAACGTCTTGAGTTTTGTCGTTCACGAAAGCGACGACCGCAGAGGCGGTAGCATCGCCGTCCGCTTTCGCATGGCTGACGAAGATCCTCTCCTGCCCGTCTCCACCTCCCAAGAGCGCCAGCTGGCGCCGAATCTGATAGATTGTGTGCAGGAGCAGCCGACTATCTCGGGCCGCAACTGGCATTCCCTCGTTTGCCCACTTCTTCCGGTACACGTACTGAACATTGGCCGCAGCATCAGACGGCAATGCGGGATCGCCAGAAGGGCTGCCGAACGGAATGATGAAGTCGACATTGCGGCGCGCAACGATCGCCTCCCTTGTCCGATGGATATAACCGTTCCACCCGTCGACATTCTCCTGCATAACATCATCGTGGAGTAGTATGATCGCGTTATGTTCAGCACGGTCAAGATCAATGCCAGTGGGAAGGGGCGATGAACTATCCCACGGTGTACTGGCAAACCGGACCGGCACCCGGTAAGCAACGCCGTCCCGTTCCATACCTATTCCGTCGAAATGCTTCGACACGAGCTCGGCAATCCGCGCGCCATCATCCGATCCATCTGCCCATACGACGTGGATACGAAGCAGGTCTAGGACGCGGTGGGTAGCAGGCGATCCTGCAGCCGCACTCATCTGTTGAGTTCCATTCGAGTCTGCGAATTAACAATCAACCTTTTGGATGTGGCATTCGCTTGCTCAATGGCATCAGTAAGTGTCATCAGATTGGCCACAATAACGCTCCACGAAATCCAAACGGCATATCCACTTCTTTGGTTGCCGCCCGTAATGCAAGAAGTTTTGACAGTCTTGGCGTGTGATCGAGTGCGAACTTCTTTCAGGCCTCGTTGTGCGGCATTTCCAGAAGCCGCGGGCCGGGATGGTGATCTGCGGATCAGGTCCAAATCTATCGAGCGCGCTATAAGCGCATAGTGGACAACTGGTTTTCCTGACCCAGATCTGTTCGATCATTGTGCCCATTCAGGTCGTCGTCTTCTCACACTCCCCTTGGCCCCGACTCTGGCTGATTACGACATGTAGCTCATGCCGTAGCCGCCAGCGTCGGATCTCTGTAATCCTCGTTCTTCGTCAGCATCGCCCAGATCTGACGCGCCATCTTGTTCGCAAGCGCGATCCCGACCAGAAGCTTCGGCTTCCGCTCCAAGATGCGACCGATCCAGCTCTCCGCCGGTATCTTATGGCGCGCGCGGCCGATAATCCGACTCATTGCACCAATGATCAGAAGCCGACGGATATCGGCCTGTCCAGCCTTGGAGATCCGGCCGACGTTCTTGCCGCCTGAAGAATGTTGGCGTGGGACAAGACCCAGCCAGGCCGCAAAGTCGCGCCCTCTCTTGAACTGAGACATGTCGGGCGCGAAGGCTTCAACGGCCAGAGCCGTCAATGGCCCGACTCCGGGCAGGGTTTGCACGCGTCGCGCCGTATCCGACTGAGCGGCCAGTTCCTTGAGTTTCCCGTCACGCGATTGATGCGCGCCGTCTTCTCTGCGATCTGTGCCAGAAGGTCCCGACACTCTTCACGGACGATGCCGCACAAGTCGCAGGTCTCTGATTCAAACCAAGTCTTGCATGCGCTTGATGTGCCCTATGCCGATTGGAAAGACGTGACCGTGTTCATAGAGAATTGCACGAACAGCGTTCACGTCTTCTGTGCGTTGCTAATCAATCGCTCCGGCCCCGGAACAAGGCAGCCCGCGCCTGCTGATCAACCGTCTTTGGCGTGACAAACAGCATCTCAGGCTGGCGCGCAGCGATGATGATCGCATCTGCGTCGGCTGCATCATTCTTTTTGTGGCGCTTCACGAAAGGCCGAACAAACTGCGGAGCGATCAGCTTGGCCTGATGACCCATCGCTTCCATTTGGCCTGCCCAGTAGTTCGCGCTGCCGCAGGCTTCGAAGATAACCACGCTCGGGGCCAGCTTCGGCATGAACACACGGAACTGTTCACGCGTCAGCTTCTTTTTGAACTGGATCTCCCCGGTCGCCATCAACGCCCCGTGAACCTGGAAAATGGACTTTGCCAAATCTACGCCGATTATCATATCATTCACTTTGCCGTCCTCTCCGCTTCATATGTGGTTTCACTACCGACATGTTGGCACATTGCGATGCCGTCGGGGAGGGCGGCAACCATCCCATCTATCGATATTGTCCTGAAGGCGCGATGGCTTCTCTGTGCCGTTATTGGGTAGCAGTGACAATGTCGGAAGCCAAATACCGACCAATCCCATCTGTTGGGCCAATGACGCCTGAATCTCCCAATCAACGTACTTACGTCGCCACGTATTCGCGCCGCAGAGCACGATGGTGCAGGAGCTGCCATGAAGGTAGTTTTCACGGATGCGCCGCATGATGTAGTTATGGTTGCTGCTGTTGATCCGCCTCTCCAGCGAATTGTCGGTGAAAAGTCGCAAACGATCATGCATCGTTCCGGAAAGGCTGTCGTAGTAGGTTTGGTCGCCGCCGTGATGATAGCTGACGAACACATCTCGTCGCACAGGTCGCACTTGATTGAAGGGGCTTCCGATCATTTCCTCACCGCTCCAATTCATCCTTCTTGTCCGAATTCACACGGTCGGTCGCGTATTTCCTATGGTGTACCCTACGTCCTCGCCAGCTATGTTGAAAGCTTAACTGCAGTAGCCGAAGCGATCTGTAGCGGCGAAAAGCATGGCCTCATATTCACCAGTCTAGGGTCAGGACCCATTGATTTGCTTGAGGTGACCTTGGTAGCGTGATTCAAGCTCCCGAACTGATGGGGGTGACGATGAGCAATCTTTTCTGGCTGACCGAAGCACAGATGGCCCGGCTTCGGCCGTTTTTCCCGAAGAGCCACGGCGTGCCGCGCGTCGATGACTGCCGCGTTCTGAGCGGCATAATCTTTATCAATCGCAATGGCTTGCGGTGGTGTGATGCGCCGAAGGAATATGGCCCGCCGAAGACGCTCTACAACCGATGGAAGCGATGGGGTGACAAGGGCATCTTCGCCCGGATGATGGAAGGGCTGGCCGCCGAGGCGGCCGTTCCGAAGACGGTGATGATCGACGCGACCTATCTCAAGGCACACCGCACGGCGACCAGCCTGCGGTCGAAAAAGGGGGGTCTGACGACCAGCGGGGTCGGTTGATCGGCCGGACGAAAGGCGGCATGAACACCAAGCTGCATGCCGTCACCGATGCTGATGGCCGCCCGATCCGCTTCTTCATGACTGCGGGCCAGGTCAGCGACTACACCGGCGCGGCCGCCCTGCTGGGCAGTTTGCCAAAGGCTGAGTGGCTGCTGGCAGACCGAGGCTACGACGCCGACTGGTTCAGAGATGCGTTGAAAGACAAGGGGATAAAGCCCTGCATCCCAGGCCGGAAGTCTCGCGCCAAGCCCGTCAAATACGACAAGCGCCAATACAAACGCCGCAACAGGATCGAGATAATGTTCGGTCGGCTGAAGGATTGGCGCAGGGTTGCAACGCGCTACGACAGGTGCCCGAAGGTCTTCCTATCCGCCATCACTCTCGCTGCAACCGTCATGTTCTGGCTATGAACCGACAACGAGTCCTGACCCTAGGGCTGACTAATCTCGGGGGGGGGCTCGGACGCGTAACGGATTCCTGCTCAAAGCTACCGCTTGCTCCAAAAAAGGCTACTGTAAACCGGCTGTTCGTGCAGCGCGAAATAAGAACGAAGAGCTTCTCAGTGTGAGATTGCGGTCGCTCGGAGCATCGGCAACCGTTGTGGTGTTTCCGTGGACATCGCTGCATTTTAGGCTCAACTTGCACAATTTGCATGGCTGAAGAGGTCGAGCCGATCCGGACGCATCTCACTAGCATACATAGACTTCATGGTAGCAAGAAACTCTGTCTGCCCCCCATAGCTGGGGTGACGCGCTTTGTGTAAGCGATCTGGTCCGAAGGTGTCAGCAAGCGCGGTAAATGCATCATTGCCCAACGCGACAATTCGGCGAGGTTGTAAGACCTTAATGATGGCCATCAGAATATCCACCCCCGCGCGCCGTTCCCGCGCATTATGCGCACGGTTGGTGAAGGGATCGCCTGGGTCATGCGGATGCAGGGGAAATACATTCCACATGAAGATGGGCACGTCCAGACGCGACAGGATATCCCAGATCACGGTCGCCGTGCGCTCGGCCACGGGTTCGCCGATGGTCGGGCGCTGCACCGACAGGTCCCAACGCGACAGGTGGTCGGCGTAATGCACGTCATCAGTGAGCGCCAGCCCGGTGCGTCGACCTCCGCGATATCCCAAATCGCGACCGACCCAAATGGCATCGATATCGCTCACCACCGCACGGTCAAGCATGACGCTAAGATAATCACGCCTCATGGCTGGTGCGCTCTCTAAATCATGGACCGGGCATCGGTCGACATAGGGATTGAATGTGTTTTCAAAGCGCAACTCAGTTATCGCCCGCAGAATGGCTCCGGTTCCCATGGTCTACTGCCTCACCCGTTTTCTCGGATCACATTGCCTTGAAGCGCAGCGTCCTTTCGTTGCGGTCGCCGATAACAATTCCGCCGTTGTGTTGGCGAATTTGTCGGAAGACGCTGTATCCTTGCAAGATGGCATC